>NZ_JBFUGE010000454.1:0-4881 GCF_056403075.1 Ideonella sp. P3_A4
GACCTGGGTGCGCTGCCGGGTGACAGCGACAGCGTGGCCACCGGCATCAACAGCAACGGCAGCGTGGTGGGCTGGTCCAACGGGCCGAACGGCTACCGCGGTTTCGTCTACACGGACGCGAGCGGCATGAGTGCGCTGCCCGGCCTGCCCAGCCGGCCCAGGGCGTTCCCCCGCAAGATCAACGATGCAGGCGACATCGCCGGCACCGCCGACGCCGGCGGGACCGACCTGGGCCATGCCGTGCGCTGGCAGGCTGGCATTCCTCAAGACCTGGGCACGCTGCCCGCCGGCCCCTACAGCGCCGCCTGGGGCATCAACAACCACGGCGACGTCGTCGGCGAGTCGAGCACCCAGGTCAACGGCATCAACGTCGTCCACGCCTTTGTCTACACCAATGCGCTCGGCATGGTGGACCTGACGCCGACCAGCGACACGGGCGTGGCCCACGGCATCAACGATGCGGGCCAGATCGCCGGCTACAAGACCGCCGCGGGCGGCTACCACGCCTTCCGTTGGGCGAATGGCACCTTTCAGGACCTGGGCGTGCTGCCAGGCATGGCCCACAGCTTCGGCTACGCGATCGAGCCGGGTGGCCGCGTCGCCGGCCACTCGACCAGTGCCAGCGGGAACAGTGAGCGCCTGTTCCGATTCACCGACGGCACCGGCCTGCAGAACCTGGGCGGCACCGGCGAGCACAACACCGCCTGGGGCATCAACATCGCCGGCACCGTGGTGGGGTCGCTCGGCCAATCGGCGGCGCGCGCCTTCGTCTACACCGATCAGGCCGGCCTGCAGAACCTGAACGAACTCATCGACCAGTCACGCGGTTGGGTGCTGCAAGCGGCATTCGACATCAACGCGACCGGGCAGGTCGTCGGCTACGGATTCAACAACTTCACCCAATCGACGCACGCGGTGCTTCTCTCGCCAACGACCAAGCGCCCGCCCGAATGCAGCTTCAACTGCCTGCGCTCCAAGTCCGTCACATTGACAGGTGAACTGGTGCACCAGGTGGCCAACGTCGACGGCAAGGTGATGGTCAAGGACGAGAACGGCAACGCGGTGCCGCAAGCCTTGGTCATCGCCAACTGGACGCGGCCGGACGGCAGCACCGAGATCCACAACGCCTGGACGAACAACAAGGGCAGCGCGAAGTTCAACACCAGCGGCGGCCAGGGCACCTATGCGCTGGAGGTGATCGGCATCGTCAAGAGCCTGCACAGCTTCAACCCGAAACGCAGCGTGCTGAGCGGCAGCGTCACCGTGCCCTGAACCAGGCGGTGTCTCGGGCCGCCGGCCTTCGCATCACAGGTCCATCACCCGATCCAGCCCACGCACGACGCCGGTGACCGTGTGGACCTTGCGGATGGCCAGCAACGCACCGTCCACGTAAGGCTCGGCGCTGCCGCCTGCTTCGTGGCGAATGTGCAGCCGCTGGTCCTTCATGCCGAACACGGCTTCGATGCCCAGCACATAGCCGGGCAAGCGCACTGCGTGCACTTGAACGCCGTTGACGCTGGCGCCACGCACACCCGGCGGGCCATTGACCTGGTCGAGAGGCACACCCAGCACGGGTTGCTGCACACGGCCCAGACGCGAAGCCAGTTCGCGGGCGGTGCCCGAGGGTGCGTCCGGCTTGCCCTCGTAGGCGAAGTCGATGATCTCGAAGCTGGGGATGTAGGCCGCCGCCATCTCTGCGAAACGCTGCAGCAGCACCGCTGTCAGCGCGAAGTTGCCGCATGCGAGCACACCACGCTGGTGGCGCTGAGCCGCGGCGTCGATCTCGGCGTAGTCGCTGTCGCTCAGCCCCGAGCTGCCCACCACCACATGTGCACCAGACTCCAGCGCGGCGATGATGTTGCGCTTGACCACGCTCACGTCGGTGGGCTTGCCGTACTCGACGTAGACATTGCACTCCGTTTGCGCCAGAGCTTCTTGGGTCGACTGAGACACCAGGCACTGCAGCGAATCGTCGCCGATCACATCGCCCAGCTTTCGCCCGGCGTTGCGCGCCCCAACGGCGCCGACAAGGCGCATGTCAGGCTGGCGGCCAATGCCCCGCGCCAGCGCCGAGCCGGCCCAGCCGGAAGCGCCCCCGAGGACGATGTTGATGATGTCGGCAGACGACGCTTCCATGAGGACTCCAGGATTTCGGACGGGCCATTGTGTGAGGGCTGCTTTGACCTTGCACCGCGCGGGCCACAGCCGGCGGCCGCAGCAAGCACGACTCGCCAATCCGACGTTAGTCGTGCCGACCCGCCCCGCACAGACCCTGATTTCGCTCGTTAGCGCAGTGCTTACATTCGCCCGTTGCGCTGCGGTTGGGTGATCCCCTCACGTGGCGCCCAGGCCAGGCGCGGCACCACCGCGCCTGGATCCCCACGCACCCGGAGAATCCCAATGACCCTGCGTCTATCGAGGATAACTGCGGCCACCGCCGCCCTGCTGCTGTCGATGGGGGCCACGCCCCTGTGGGCCGCCAACGGCGCCGATGGCGCCACCGACCAAGCCACCGCGCAGAAGGCAGCCCGAGAGGCGGCCGACGAGATGCGCCAGCTGCGCCAGCAAGAACGCCAGCGCAACAACATCTACAAGGTCTGGTTCCCGGACCAGGCCACCGCCCGCAAGGCGGCGATCAGCTACCACCACGCGCTGCTCGAATCGAAGTACGACGCCGGTTACCTGATCCTCCAACTGGAGTCTGAAGAGTACGCGGCGCTGCAGGCCCAGGGCTTCCGCCTGGAGACGGCACACGACTTCATCAAGCGCCGCAACGAGTTCCTCGACCGGTTCGACAGGGCCGCCGACGAGAACCGCAAAAGCGGCGGAAACGGCGACGTCGGCGTCGAGTCCATCCCCGGCTATTCCTGCTACGAAACGGTCGAAGAGACCTTTGCGGCGGCACAGGCCTTTGCCACTTCGAAGCCAAACCTGGCGCAGTGGATCGACGCGGGCAACTCGTGGCAGAAGAACGCCGGCAGCGGCGGCTACGACATGCGCGTGCTGAAGTTGACCAACACCGCGATCGGCGGCACCAAGCCCAAGCTCTTCGTCACCAGCGCCATCCATGCGCGTGAATACACCACAGCCCCGCTGGCGCTCGAATTCGCCCGCTGGCTCGTCAATGGCTACGGCACCAACGCCGACGCCACCTGGATGCTCGACCACCACGAGATCCACCTGATGCTGCAGACCAACCCCGACGGCCGCAAGAAGGCCGAGGGCGGCCTGTCGTGGCGCAAGAACACCAACACCGCCTACTGCGGCGCCAACAGCAACACCCGCGGCGCCGACCTGAACCGCAACTTCACGTTCGGCTGGAATTCGACCAACGGCCAGGGCTCGAGCGGCAACCAATGTGACCTGACCTACCGCGGCCCTTCAGCGCACAGCGAGCCCGAGACGCAGGCGGTCGAGAGCTACATCGGCAGCATCTTTGCCGACAACCGCGGCCCCAACCAGGGCGACGCGGCGCCGGCCAACACGATGGGCGTGCACCTGGACATCCACAGCTACAGCCAGCTCGTGCTGTGGCCCTGGGGCACGACCAACACGCCAGCACCGAACGGAACCGCGCTGCAGACGATGGGACGCCGCCTGGCCTGGTTCAACGGCTACACGCCGGAACAATCGATCGGCCTGTACCCGACCGACGGCACCAGTGACGGCCCGAGTTRTGGCGACCGTGGCGTGGCGGCCTTCACCATCGAACTGGGCAGCAGCTTCTTCGAAAGCTGCACCACCTACAACAACACGACCAAGCCGAAGAACCTGCCGGCGCTGATCTACGCCGCCCGCGTGGCCCGCGCACCCTACCAACTGCCTGCCGGCCCGGACGTGACCAGCCTTTCGCTCAACGACGGCACCGGTGTGCCAGCCGGTACGCCAGTGACGGTGACCGCGTCGATCACCGACACGCGCTTCAACAACAGCAACGGCACCGAAGCAACGCAGGCGATCAACGCGGCCGAGGCTTACATCGACACGCCCCCGTGGAGCCCAGGCGCCACGGCAATCGCGCTGTCGGCGTCGGACGGCACGTTCAACTCGACGACCGAGGCCATCACCGGCACGCTGAACACCACCAACCTGGCCAACGGCAAGCACCTGGTGTTCGTGCGCGGCAAGGACGCTTCGGGCGCCTTCGGCCCGGTCAGCGCGGTGTTCGTCAACATCGGCCCCGGCACGCCGCCCGTGACCGAGACGGAGCCGAACAACAGCATCGCCGCGGCCAACGCAGTGGCCGCACCGGTCACGCTCACCGGCACGATGGGCACCAACACCGACAGCGACTTCTTCCGGGTCGACCTGCCCGCCGGCGCCACGCTGACCTCGACGCTGACGCCCAACAGCTCCAGCGACTATGACCTGTACGTCTACGACAGCGCCGGCACGCTGCTCGGCAAGAGCGAGCGCAGCAGCGGTCTGGTCGACACGGTCAGCGTGACCAACTCGAGCGGCAGCACCGCCCAGCGTTACGTGAAGGTGCTGTACTACAGCGGCAATACCGGTAGCGGCGGCACCTACAGCCTGCAGCTGAGCTGGTGATAGGTCGGCGGCCCCCAGGGASGGGGGCCGCACCGCCGGAACTGGGCCCGTGGCCATGCCACCATGGGCGCATGTCCAAGAAGCTGCCCTTACCCCAACCGTTTCCGCACATGCCAGGTGAAGCGCCTGCCCCACGCCGTCGTGGGCTGCCGCTCACTTGGCGCATCGCCGCATGCGCCCTGCTCGTGATGCCGTTCAGTGCGGCGCACGCTGCGTGTCCATCCCAGCACGAGCCCACCGGCGAACGCTCGTTCGACGTGTCGGGCGCCACCTACCAAGTGCAGCTGTGCCTGAAGACCCCGGGTGATGCCGGCACGGCGGGAAGCCTGGTGG
>NZ_JBFUGE010000455.1:0-4877 GCF_056403075.1 Ideonella sp. P3_A4
AAACAAGCCTTAGCCGGTCAAGACCCCCGCACCAACTTTTACGATGAACCGCCCTGCCGCTCACGAACCGCCCCGCGTCGGTGAAACCCTGGCCGCCCTGAGGCAGGATCGTGCGCTGTCGCTGGACGAGCTGTCACGTCAGGCAGGCGTGTCGAAGTCAATGCTTTCGCAAATAGAGCGCAACCAGGCCAACCCCACCGTCGCCGTGGTCTGGCGGCTGGCCAATGCGCTGGGCGTGCCAATGGCCGAACTGCTGGGGGCGGACAAGCCCAACCAGCCGGCGATCGCGACCGTGCCCTCGCACGCCACGCCGTCGCTGCGCAGCCCGGACGGACATTGCGAGCTGCGCATCCTCGGCCCGATCGAGCTGGCCGGGCAGTTCGAGTGGTACGAGCTGACGATCCAACCCGGCGGCGCACTCGAGTCAGAGCCGCATGAGCCGGGCTCGCGCGAGCACCTGAGCGTGCTCAGCGGCACGCTCGAAGTTCAGTCGGCCGAGGCGATCACCCGGCTGAAGTCGGGTGAGACCGCACGCTATGCGGTGGACCAGACGCACGCCATCCGCAACCCGGGCAAATCGATCGCCCAGGCACTGCTGGTGGTCGTGCACCCGGCCTGAACGCCGGCGCTGATCAGGCCAGCACGTCGGCCAGCATCAGCTGGTTCAGCCCCATGCGGGCGCGCAGGGCCTCTGTTCGCGCATCGGGATGCAGCAGCAACGCGTCGATCAGCGGCGCGGCCGGTGTTGTGGCAGGGTCGCACAGCAGCACATGGCGTTGGGCACCTTCTTCGTCCAGCCGGGCGAGCCAATCACGCTGCGTCAGCGCCTCAAGGATGGGCTCGATCTGCAACGGGTCGATGCGCAGCTGCTCGGCAATCTGGTCGGCATCCAACCCGTGCTTGCCGCTGGACCGCGCGTCGGCCAGCACGCGCAGCACTGCCAACGCCAGGCTGAAGCGATAGCCCGGCGTGTTGCCGTGCCGCACGGCGTGCATCTTCAGGCTGGGCGCATAGGCAGCGACCACCGCGCCCAGCAGCACGATGACCCAGCCGGTGTACATCCACAGCAGAAAAATCGGAGCGGTGGCGAAAGCCCCGTAGACGGCCGAGAACGAACCGACCGACGAGACATACCAGCCCAGCACCCTCTTCGCCACTTCGAAGCCGATGGCAACGAACACCCCACCGGCCATGGCGTGGCGCCAACGCACATGGGTATTGGGCACATAGTGGAACAGACCCGCCATCGTGGCGGCGAGCAGGCTGAACTCGACCACGTCCAGCACGAACCGAACACCGCCGGGCATGTCGCCCACCAGCCCGCGCGAGGCCGAGATCGCATAGCTGGTCACGCTCAGTGAAACACCGAGCACCAGCGGGCCCAGCGTGATCGCCGCCCAGTACACCAGCACCCGCTGTGCAATCGGCCGCGGCTTGCGCACGCGCCAGATGGCGTTGAGCGTGCGGTCGATCGTCAACATCAACGCCAACGCGCTGATGACCAGGGCCACCAGACCGGCGCTGCCCAGCTTGTGAGCCTTGTTCGAGAACTGCGTCAGCGCGCCCAACACCGGCTTGGCGATCGTGTCGGGCACCAGGCTCTGCAAGAAGTACTTCTGCAGCGCGTCCTGAAAGCTCGAGAACATCGGGAACGCGCTGAAGATCGCCAGCATCACCGTCAGCAACGGCACCAGGGCGATCAGCGTGGTGAAGGTCAGGCTGCCGGCCGTCTGGCCGAGGCTGTCTTCGCGAAAGCGCAGCCGCAGCGTGCGCAGCGTGTCGAACCAGGGCCAGTTGCGCAGCGTGTCCAGCAACTCGGCCACCATCTGCTGCCAGCCCTTTCGCAGGGCGTGAGTCGAAATCATGGCGGATATCATGCCACCCATGTCCGCACCGACCCCTCTCGCTGCGCCGGCTTCGCTCGCGCCAGACGGGGCCACGTTGGCCACGCGCGCCGTCTCGATCGCCTTGTGGCTGGCGCTGATCGTGCTCTGTTTGGCCTGGGAACTCTGGCTCGCGCCGACTGGTCGCGGCACGCTGGCGATCAAGGTGTTGCCGCTGCTGCCCGCCCTGCCCGGCCTGCTGCGCATGCGCATGTACACCTACCGCTGGTTGAGCTTGGTCGTGTGGCTGTACGCCACCGAGGGCTTGGTACGCGTGGGCAGTGAACAGGGCATAGGCCAATGGCTGGCGTTGGGTGAGGTGCTGCTGTCGATCGCACTGTTCGTGGCCTGCGCCGCGCACATTCGCTGGCGCCTGAAGCGCGGTGCGCAAAGCGCCGACTCCCCGTGAGCGTTGCACTGGTCGACACGCTGCGCACGCTGGTCGGCGCCGCGCAAGTCTTGCAAGGTGACGGGCTCGGCGCCTACGAGGTCGACTGGCGCAAGCGTTACCGCGGCCGCGCGCTCGCTGTGGTGCGGCCGGCCGATGTGGCGGAGGTGGCGGCGATTGTCCGCGCCTGTGTGGCGGCAGGTGTGGCCATCGTGCCGCAGGGCGGCAACACCGGCTTGGTCGGCGGTGGCGTGCCGGACGACAGCGGCCAGCAGGTGCTGCTGAGCCTGTCGCGCCTGAACCGCATCCGCGAGATCGATGCCGACAACCTGACGCTGACCGCCGAGGCGGGCTGCGTTCTGCAGGCCGTGCAACAGGCCGCGGACGAGCGCGGACTGCTGTTCCCGTTGAGCCTGGCTGCCGAAGGCAGCTGCACGATCGGTGGCAACCTGGCCACCAACGCCGGTGGCACGCAGGTGCTGCGTTATGGAAATGCGCGCGAGCTGTGCCTTGGCGTGGAGGTGGTGACGCCGCAGGGTGAGTTGTGGGCCGGCCTGAGTGGCCTGCGCAAGAACAACACCGGCTACGACCTGCGCGACCTGTTCGTGGGCAGCGAGGGCACGCTGGGCATCATCACGGCGGCGACGCTCAAGCTGTTTCCAAAGCCAGCCGCGACTGTCACTGCGCTGGCAGCCTGCGACTCGATCGACGCGGCGGTAGGCTTGCTCAACCTGGCGCGTGAACGGCTGGGGTCGAGCCTGACCGGCTTCGAGCTGATGCAGCGCTTTGCGCTGTCGCTGGTTGAACGCCATTTCCCGCAACTGCCCAAACCCCTGCCCGGTGCTGCGTGGACAGTGCTGCTGGAGCTGGCGGGCACCGAGGCTGAGGATGCAGAGCGCGAGCGCCTGGCTGCCCTGCTGGAGCAGGCGATGGAACATGGATGGGTCAGTGATGCGGTGGTCGCCGCCAGCATCGCGCAGTCGCGCGCGCTGTGGCACCTGCGCGAGTCGATCCCTCTCGCGCAAAGCGAAGAAGGCCTGAACATCAAGCACGACATTGCGTTGCCGGTGTCGGCCATCCCGGGTTTCGTGCCGCGCATGGCGGCACGGCTGCAAGCGGCTGCGCCCGGCGCTCGCGTGGTGTGCTTCGGGCACCTGGGCGATGGCAACCTGCACTACAACCTGCAGGCGCCGGAAGGTATCGCGGCGGACGAGTTCCTGGCTGCGCATGAAGCGCACATCAACGGGCTGGTCTATGACGAGGTACAGCGCCTGGGTGGCTCGATTTCGGCCGAGCACGGCATCGGCGCCTTGAAGCGCGACGAGCTGGCCCGGCGAGGCTCGCCGGTGGCGCTGGAGATGATGCGGGCCATCAAGGCCGCGCTGGACCCGGTCGGGCTGATGAACCCGGGCCGAGTGGTCTGAACGGATCGGGGCTCGGGCCCCGAGTCAGTGAGCCGGGCCTTTGAGCGCCGGCGGCACCGGCAGGGACACCACCTCGATACCTTCATCGGCCAGTTCGGCCCGCTGCTCGGGCGTGGCCTGGCCGCGGATACCGCGCGATTCAGCCTCGCCGTAGTGGATGCGGCGCGCTTCTTCCGAAAAGCGCTCGCCGACGTCCTCGGTGCGCTCCATCACATGCTTGACCGCTTCGACCCAGAGGTTCTGCAGCGTCACGGCTTCCGGGCTGGGTGCTTGGGCCGGCGCGGCGATGGCAGTCGGCTTGCTGTGCTCGGCCGGCGGGCTGGCGCCAAAGTTCAGGCGCGGGGCGCTGGGCAACCGGTCAACCGACTTGTCACCGCACAGCGGGCACTCGACCAAGCCGCTTCTGTGCTGGTGCACGAACTCGTCTTCGGAGGCAAACCAGCCTTCGAAGCAATGGCCGTGCGCGCAGCGCAGATCGAGCACCTTCATGACACGATTATCGGCTTGCGCCCCACGCTTCTGCAGGCCGCCAGTCGAGCGCCCAGGCGCCGGATCGCCACTTTTGTAACCACATGTGCGAAATCAGCGTCTTCGCGTCGGTCAGTTCGCCGCGGGACGCCAGCGACTCCAGCTCGGTCTCGTCCATCAGGCAGACGTCGATCAGCTCGCCGTGGTCCAGGTGGCGCTCACCCAATGTCAGACCACGCGCGAACCAGATCTCGATGCATTCGGTGGAGTACGCCGCCGCGTTGTGCATGCGGGCAGCAAAGGCCCACTCGGTGGCGCGGTAACCGGTTTCTTCCGCCAGTTCGCGCATTGCGCTACGGCTGCTCGGCTCGCCCGGGTCGATCTTGCCTGCGGGAAACTCCAGCAGCACCTGCGACAACGGGTAGCGGTACTGTCGCTCCAGCACCAAGCGGCCGTCATCGAGGATGGGCACGACCACCACCGCGCCGGGATGAACCACGTACTCGCGGCTCGCCAAGTCGCCATCCGGCAGGCGCACCGTGTCGCCACGTACATCGAGAAAGTTGCCGCGCAACAGTTGCCGGCTTTCGGTGGCAACCTCGATCAGGTGGCCATCCGCGCCCGCCGAGGAGTCGCGATCAGCCATTCGGCGTTTCGAGCTTGGCGCGGCGCAGGTAGCGCCAGACGAAACCCGGCGAGGCCAGCGTGATGAAC
>NZ_JBFUGE010000456.1:0-4865 GCF_056403075.1 Ideonella sp. P3_A4
GTCTGGGCCTGCGTGTGGCAGACCCGCTCGCATTCCTGGGCGCCCGCATGAGCAGTGGCTGCAAGGGTGAGCATGATCGTGATGCCGATGCATCGCATGAGTTGGGGCCTTTGCCGATGGAGGACCGGCCCATCGTATTCGAGGCATGCTGGCCGACCTGTTGCGTCCCCTTTCGCCGGCAGAGCTGCCGCTCACCAGGAGAGTCGGAAGCACGAAATGGCACTTTCGCCATTGGCATCGAACGTGCCTCCAGCCGGCTCCAAGAGTGCGTCATTTACCTGGCCTCGCCCTCCTCCATAGGCCCATCGCACGCCAGCAGCACTGTGGGTTACTTCCCGTGATGCCACCAACCGTCGTCTAATCTCCCATCKCCCACCACGGGATTCGCGATGGCAGATGACGCACCCAGCGAGCTCTTGTCTCGCCGCCACCAGATGTTTCCGATGCTAAGCGAGGCTGAACTGGCGCGGGTGCGCCGATTCGGCGCGTTGCAGACRCACCCGCGCGGAACGCGCCTGGTCACTGCGGGAGAGCCCAGTCCGGGCATGTTCGTGGTGCTCAAGGGCATCCTCGCGGTCAGCCAGCGCGACGGCTTGGGTCATGTCACGCCCATCGTGCGCCATGGCCGCGGTCACTTCATGGGCGAGGTGGGCACTCTCTCGGGCAGGCCTGCGTTGGTCGACGGCATCGCCGAGGAGGATGTCGAGGCTCTGCTACTGACGCCAGGTCAGCTGCGAGCGCTCATCGTCGCCGAGGCCGATCTCGGCGAGCGCCTGGTTCGCGCATTGATCCTTCGGCGCGTAGCGCTCATAGAAGCCGGCGCCAGTGGACCAGTGTTGATCGGCGATCCGATGTCTGCCGACTTGTTGCGCCTGCAGAGCTTTCTGCGACGCAACGGCGAGCCCTACCACGTGGTCGATGCACGGCAGGAGGACGGCGCGGCAGCGATGATGGAGCAATACGGCGCGGCCCCAGGCGAGCCCCTGGTCGTGTGTCCCGACGGCTCAGTGTTGCTCAACCCAGCCGAGAACGCGCTGGCACGCTGCATCGGCATGATCGATACGGTGGACCACGACGAACTGTTCGACGTGGCCGTGGTGGGCGCTGGGCCGGCTGGGCTGTCAACAGCCGTCTACGCGGCCTCTGAGGGTCTGCGCGTCGTCGTCCTGGATTGCCGAGCCTATGGCGGCCAGGCAGGTGCCAGCGCGCGCATCGAGAACTACCTCGGCTTCCCCACCGGGATCTCCGGCGCTGCCTTAGCGGGCCGGGCATTCGTGCAGGCACAGAAGTTCGGTGCCGAGTTGCTGATTCCGGCCGAGGCGCAGTCGCTGGAGTGCGCACGAGCGGGGCCTGAGCGCGAACTGATCGTCCGGCTCGGTGACGGGCGCAGCCTGCGGGCCCGCACTGTAGTCGTCGCCAGTGGCGCCCGCTACCGCCGGCCCGATGTGCCGCGCCTGGGCGAGTTTGAAGGACGGGGCATCTGGTACTGGGCATCGGCGATAGAGGCCACGATGTGCGCAAAGACCGAGGTGGTGCTCGTGGGTGGTGGCAACTCCGCTGGCCAGGCGGCGGTGTTCCTGTCGCAGCACGCCTCCAGGGTCCACGTGCTGATTCGTGGCGCAGGCTTGGCGGCCAGTATGTCGCGCTACCTCATCGACCGCATCGAGGCCACGCACAACATAGAGTTGCGGCCACGCACCGAGATCATCCACTTGCACGGCGATGCGGCGACTGGCCTGAGCGGCGTGTCGTGGCGCGACCACCTCAGTGGCCGCGAAGAGGATCGGCCACTGCGCCATGTGTTCCTCTTTGTTGGCGCGGATCCGGAAACCCGCTGGCTGGAGGGCTGTCATGTGAAGCTCGACAGCCATGGCTTCGTGCTCACCGGATCCGCCTTGGCCGCGCCGGCTGATGAGCACCAACCGGCGACGCTGGAGACCAGCGTTCCTGGCGTTTTCGCTGTCGGTGACGTGCGCTCGGGCTCGGTCAAGCGGGTGGGCGGCGCGATCGGTGAAGGCGCCGCGGCCGTGGCGCAGATTCACCAATACTTGGCGGTGGCAAGCGAGGCCGCTTGACTCTTCAATTCAGTTCGGAGCCGTTTCAGATGTCGATCAAGTCATGCAACCATGTGCCTGCCTTACAGCAACCCGCGGCGTCAACAGGTTGCGAGGAGTGTCTGGCCATGGGTGACACCTGGGTGCACCTGCGGCTGTGCGTCCACTGCGGTCACGTGGGCTGCTGCGACTCGTCGAAGAACAAGCATGCCACGCGTCACTCTGCAACCACCGGGCACGCGGTGATTCGGTCGCTGGAGCCGGGCGAGACCTGGTTGTGGTGCTATGAGCACCAGCGGCAAGTCGGGTAGCGCGGACGGTCGACCAGTTCGAAGCCTGCACTTCACCTCGCTCGATGGCCTCGCGGCCGGCAATCCCTTGTAGTGGGGTGGCATCTTGGATGATGACGCACCAGGACCTTTGCCGCGCGCCAACGGCGGCGACAAGGAGCATCACAGACGGGTGTGGGTCCCGTCGAGATCCAGGCCATCGAGAAGATGGTTGCAAGGCCAGGCCTGTCGCCCCAATGGCTACTGCTCGTTTCTGGCACTCGGGCCCCTCCCGGGGCTCAATAGTCGGTTGGCGCCTTGACTCATGTTGAGTTCGTCCCGACACCCACCGCTGCGCATGTCGACAGGGATGATCCCATCGCGGTGGACTAAAGTCCGGCGGCGCAATAGTGCTTGCGCATCGACCCCAATCCAATCTGGAGTATGCGATGAAGTCATTTCTTGCGCTGGTCCCGCTCCTGGCGTCGGCGTTCCTTTCTGCCTTGGCTCCCAGCGCAGCCTCGGCGGCCTCCACCCCACAGGGCTTCACTGGCGTCTTCGGCGGCGGTCCGCTCTACATCACCTCGAAGGGCGCTTCGGCCAACATCACCGAGTTGCAAAACTCCGGCTTCACCGAAGTCATCGTCTGGAGCGTCGAAGTCAAACCCAACGGCGACCTCAACCTGAACGGCGAATTTCCGCTGACCTCCGGCGGCGTCTACGTGGGCGGCCAGACCTATCCCGACTTCGCTTCTGACATGAGCCGCCTCAAGCAAGGAAAAGTCCGGCGCGTGACATTCAGCATCGGCTCGTCCAACGTTGGGGACTGGCAAGATATCGCGGCGCTCGTGCGTAGCCAGGGCACCGGACCCGATAGCATCCTCTACAAGACCTTTGCAGCGCTCAAGGCCGCGATCCCTGCGATCGACGCCATCGACTTCGACGACGAGAACAGCTTCGATCTCGCGACCACGGTGAAGTTCGGAGTCATGTTGGGGAAACTGGGCTACCACGTGATGCCCGACCCGTACTTCAACGCCGCCTACTGGACGCAGGTCGTCTCGAAGATCAACGCGAAACGGCCCGGCACCGTAGATGGCGTGCACCTGCAGACTTATGCCGGGGGTTCCGGCAACAGCCCCTGCCAAGGCTGGGACTTTGGCAGCGTGCCGGTCTTCCCGTACGTGTGGGATCGCGACAAGACGCCCAACCAGACGTATCAGCAGATGGATGCCTGGCATACCGAATGCGGCATCCTCGGCGGAGGCCTTTGGCTGTACGACGACTTCGTCGGCACCGGTGAAGCCGCGCAGTACGCCAAGGCGGTGAACCGCGGCGTCAAATAGGGGCGTCAGCGCGCGTTCACTCGTCAAGCGGCTGGGTAGGTCTGGCCCATGTCCGGAGTGGGGCGACGTCGGGCGCCCGCCGCAGCTTCATGTACGCGCGCGACCTCGCTGACCCCGATGACCACCTGTGGGGTGCGTTCTGGATGGATTCGACGGCCATGCCGGCGTCTGGCCAGAAGAGCTGATGCCAGCTGGCGGGCAGCGCGGCAACCGCGCGGAGCCGGCGTGTGCAGTGCGCACCGTTGGCGCGCCACAACGCGGTACACCCGTTCCACTTGCGCACTCGCGCCGCCACCCGCATCATTCGCGCCCATTGCTGAAGGCGCATACGACTGCGCCCGCATGACGGAGATCCCAGTTATGTCCTCCCTGTTCATTTCGACCATCGACTGAACACGGTTCCCGAGCCCCGGCTGAACCGTGTCTGTTCACAGATACGGCCTCAGACCGCGCGGCGAGCAAAGCCCCGCAGCCACCTTTGAGCCGGGGCTTTTGCTTTTCGGAAACCGAATGAGTGCACAACTCCGTTCCCGCGCCCTCCAGGAGGGGCGGGTCAAGGCCCTGCGCCGCCTGAAACAGCCGATGACGCTGGTGCTCGAAACGAGCCCCGGTTCGCATGAACTCGGCCAGCGTGGCTTGCGTGGCGAAGGCCAACACATCCAAAGCCGCGGCGCCCAGCGCCGTGCAGACCGCGTGGCGCTGCAGGCGCTGTTGCGACGGGAGGATTGGGATGAATGAATTGAATGAACCGCGCGAGGACCTTCGCGAACAGTTGGCGCAAAGAAACCGCCAGCTGCAGGAGATCGCCGCCCAGCTCAAGACCGAGCTGTTCGGCATCGACACCATCATCGACCGCGTCATCGATTCGGTGCGTGCCTGGTACGTGCTGCCCGAGCTCGTCTCGCGGCCCGTCATCGTCTGCCTCTGGGGCCTGACGGGCACCGGCAAGACCCAGCTGGTGCGTCGCCTGGCACAGCTGCTGGGCTTCTACGACCGCTTCGTCGAAGTGCAGATGGACGGCTTCTCGAACGGCGCCAGCTGGCGCGGGGCGCAGAGCATCTCGGGCATGCTGGAGAAGTCCGGCGTGCGCGAGGGCGAGCCGGGCATCCTCGCGCTCGATGAGTTCCAGCGCTTTCGCACCATCGACAACAAGCGCGCCGAGCTGCGCGTCGAGCGCTACCAGGACGTCTGGGCCC
>NZ_JBFUGE010000457.1:0-4846 GCF_056403075.1 Ideonella sp. P3_A4
CCAACTTCTCTGCTGACACACTGCCGGCCGAGCTGGCGCCGTTGCGGGCGCAGCTCGCCGCGCTTCTCGTCGTGCCGGCGTGAGCCTGGCTGGAACGATAGGCTGGCGCTGGGTGCGCCGCGCGGAGGCACCGGAGCCGCGAGGCCTGGTGGCCTGGGGCGAAGCCGCCCAGCGTTTGTTGACGCGCCTGAAGGCGATGGACGACGCGCGGCTGTCGGGCCTGCAAGCCACCGCCAGCCGCGACGTGCTGGTGGTCAGCGCCGAGCAAGCCGACATGCTGCCCTGGGTGGATGGCGCGGCTTATGCGGCGCCGGCTGCGGCAGCGCCTGGTCTGTGGTTGCCGACGCTGCAGCAGCCCGATCTCCCCGTCGATCTGCTGGCCAAGGCTATGCAGGCGCGACACGGCCGCCAGCCGCTGCTGTTGTGGCCGGCGCCCGCGGCCATCGTGCCGTTGGATCGGTTGCTGCCGCTGTCGCCAGCCCATCTGGCACGGATCGAGGCGCACTGGCTGGGTGGGGTGGGCGCTCCATGAGCACGATGCCGTTGCCCGCGGCGCTACAGGGCTGGGCGCCCTGGCTGGCGTGGTTCAAGCCGGAGCTGGTGGCCGAGCTGGGCCCGTTGCTGATTCGCCTGCACCCTTTGCTGGGCCGCTTCAAAGGCCAGCATCAAGGCGGGCCGGACGAGYCCGACGGCGTGGGTGACTTGCGCCGGAAAGGTGCCTACGAGCGCTTGCTGTCCACCGAGTGGCTGCTGGCCACCGAACTGCCGGACGAGTTCTTGCGTCGCGCGGCGAGCAGCGAGCACCTGTTCCTGGCTCCGCGCCTGCAAGCCCGCTCGGCTGACAAGCTGGTGGTGGCGATTCTGGACACCGGCCCTTGGCAGCTCGGCGCGCCGCGGCTGGCGCAACTGGCGCTGTGGATTCTGCTGGCCCGCCGTGCGGTGGACGCTGGCGGCGAACTGCGCTGGGGCTCGTTGCAGCGGCCAGGGCATTGGTTCACCRCAGGCTCGCCAGAAGATCTGAAGAAGTTCCTCTCGACGCGCTGCTTCGACAGTGCCGACACCGGGCATTGGAGCCAATGGTCGGACTGGCTGGCCGCTCATGCCGACAGCATGGGCGAATGCTGGCTGGTGGGGCACGAGACCGATGCGGCCCGGCGCATGGCGAGCCCACCGACCCACGCGGTCCAGCTTCGGCGAGGGCTGGGCGGCGATTCGCTGGACGTGAGCCTGCGCGCCGGCACGGCCCTTCGCACGCTGCAGTTGCCGCTGCCGGCTCCTGATGCGGGGGCACTGCTGCTGAAGGGGCGGTTTCAGAGCGACGCGCCGTCGGCGGCGCCACAAGCCATTCGCTCGGACAAGCTCTCGCTGCGCTTTGCGCCCATCATTGCCGCGCAAGGCCACCGCGTGGCCGTGCCGTTGCTGGATGAGCGCGGCGCCATGGTCTTTCAAGTGCTGCCTGGCGTCGACCCCAAGCGCCACAAGCCTCAGCGGCAAAACTGGTCCAAAGGGTTTCAGCCTYTGGCCGCTGCGTTCTTCGGCAAGGTCTTTGGCGGCCTGCTGAGCGGCCCAGAGCATTTGCAGTTCTGGCAGATGGCCGAGATGGGCAAGCAGGCCCGTCCAGAGCGCGAAGTCTTTGAGGCGTCGCCCGGTCGCGGCGCGTTGCTGCCCTTGCTGTGGGGCCGCGAAGGCAACAAGCGGGGCGCCTACGTGATCGACGCCGCGGACCGCCTGGTGTTCTGGATCACCGAGAACGTTTCGGGCACTCCCGTCAGGGACATGCAACCCCAGCTTGTCGACAAGAACGTGCTGGCGATGGCCGCCATCGCGGGCCTGCGGATGGTTTATGTGAGCCGCGATGCCGGTCGAATCTGGGTGCGCTTTGCCGGGACCCTTAGATCAGGAATGAACCAGCACACGCTGAATCTCTCGCTGGACCCAGGCCCGGATACCAAGGCATTCATCGCCGGTGGTGGGCGGTGGTACTACGGGTTTGGCGGCGTCGCGGTGCGCATGTCGGTTGGCGACGATGTAGAAGGCTGGCGTGTCTTCGAGGAGCAGCCAGGTTCGCCATCGGGCCCGGGCAGCTGGGAGGCCCGGTTGCTGGCAGGCGAACACGCCGTCGGGCTGGTGCGTCTGCATGAGAAACCTGGCTATGCATTGGTGGTCCAGTCCGCCAACCGTCGGCAGATCCGGCTGGAGTCGCCGACGCAAACCGCGCTGGTCTGGCAGACGGCGGCGCCGATCGAGCGGGTGTCGGTCTGCCCCAACAGTGCGCTCGTGGCCATGTTGACCCGCGAGCGCACGCTGCACGTGTGGTCGCCGCGCGAGCAAGGTTTGAGCTTGACCGTTCACTCCTCGGGCTCGGCCGAGGGGGCGGAGGTGCAAGATGAAGCTTGAGTTCGTGCCCCGCGCGTCCGCAGTCAAGCAGCCCCTGCTGCAAGGGGTGCAACCGGTCGCGGCGGTCTGGTTTCCGGCCGACTGGTACGCCGAGCCCGAGCGCGCGCGCCGCCTGTTGGCGCAATGGCGCCCGGGCTCAGTGGCGCTGCGCTTCGCGCAAGGCGATTTGTTGCGCTTTGCCGAGCCGATCGAGATGCCTTGTGATGCGCTCGGCGGTTGGCCCCTGCGTATTCGCGGCCATGGCCTTTGCTCCGCCCCGATGACAGCGGCCGAAGCGGCAGATGCGCCTGCGGCGGATGTCTGGATCGTCGAAGGCGGCCAGGTGACCGGGTTGAACCTGGCCGATGGGCAGGCACTGGATCCTGCCCGTTGGCTGGCCGTCGATGGCCACGCGTTGCACGACACCTACGACTGCCGCGAAGCGCTGCCGGTGATGGTCGACGTAGGCCCGCCCGAGGCACGTGCGCTGCGCGATGTTCTGAACGGCAAGGTGCCGGCGCCGAGCGAAGAGCAGCGTGAGTTCTTGCGTCAGATGGCGGAGCGCACGTCTGGGCGCCCGACCGGCACTGACCGTCAGGCGGGGCGCAGCGGCCGGGTCGCCCGCGCGAGCGGCGGCAATGGCTTCCTCCGATCGGTTGGGGCCATCGGAGGCAGACTCTCCATTGGCGTCGCCGTGCTGGCCGCGTTGACGCTGCTGCGTAGCAGTCTTGAGCAATTTTCGTGGCCAGGCCTGCTGGTGGCGTTGCTGGTCGCTTACGTGGTGTGGAGCCTCCTGACTGTCGGGACGGCGTGGGTCATGGGCGGCAAGGCGGCGTTCGGTGCCGGCGCCGCAGCCGACGGGGCGAAAAAGTCGGGTGGGGGCAAGTCTGCCGGCGGCGAGATCCCGGCCCGCCAGGCCAAGTCGAAACCACAGGCGTGGCGTGATTGGCTGGCGCGGCTGGCGATCACCTCGCAGGTCTCGCGCTTGCTCGGCCGGCGCCAGGCGGCCTACATGCGCAAGATGATGGAGCTGTTCGAGTCCGGCAAGCTGGAAGAAGCGCTGCGACACGCCATCCCCTTGGGTGGCGACGCGGGTTCGCTCGGGCAAGCCTTCGGCACACCGGGCCCGCGCGAGGACCTGTCGCTCACCCGTAGCGTCGGTGCACGCACCAGCATCCATCTGGGCAACGATCTCAACAGCTACCTGCGTCGCCTGTACCGCCAAAGCTTCGAGAAGCTGGACCGCGAAGGCCGCATCGACGAAGCTGTCTTCGTGCTGGCCGAGTTGCTGGAGGCCAAGCTCGAAGCGCTGGACTACCTTGAAAAACACGGGCGCCACGCACAGGCCGCCGAGCTGGCGTTGGCATGGGAGCAGCCGGCCGATGTGATCGTGCGCCTGCACTGTCTGGCCGGTGATTGGCGCCGCGCCGTGGCTGTGGCTCGGCGCGACAACGCTTTTGCCAGCGCCGTGCTTCAGCTGGAAAAGAAGTGGCCAGATGTGGCCGCCCGGTTGCGCGAAGAGTGGGCGCAGGCGCTGGCCGCGCGTGGAGACTGGTTGGGCGCACTCGACGTCATCTGGCCATTGGCCGGGCGCCGGCAGCAGGCCGTGGCCTGGTTGATGAGCGCCGAAGCTGCCGGTGGCCGGCTCAGCGCCGCGGCCTTGGTCAAACGAGCCGTGCTGCTGCTCGACACGCTGCAAGACTGCGTAGCGCGATTGCAAGAACTGCGCGACGACCCGGATGCCCATGCGCAGCGCAATGCCATGGCCCAGGCGATCCTCGCGCTGAAGGAGAAGCATCCAGGGACTGTGCAGCTCGCGCGCATCATCGGCCCGCCCTCTGTGGCCGACCATGCCGCCGGCAGCGGCGCATTGGTCCGCAACGATCTGCAGCGCCTGCTGACGCTCGGGGGCGACAGGTTGCACGAGGTGGACCTGCCCACCACGCGCTTGCCGGCATACGAGGCGCAGCCATTGGCGCAGCGCAACGAAGCCCTGACCGGGGTAGTGCCCGACGCGGGCAACCTGGGGCTTTGCGACGTCGCGGCGCTGGACGATGGCCGCTACCTCGTGGCGTTAGGTGAAGCCGGCGCCGCCATCGTCGACCAGCACGGCAAGGTCGTGGTGCGTTTCGCCGTGCCGGCCTATCGGATCGTGATCGCCCACAGCCGCCAGGTGGCGCTGGTGATGGCGCCGCGCGACCAGCTCTGGCGCGTCAGCCGACTGGACCTGACCCATCGCCGCGTGACCGATCTGGGCGTGGCAGAGCTCGGCTACGTGGCGAGCGAGTTCGACGGCATTGCCTGGACGGTACTCGAAGGGTCTCGGTTGCGGGTGCTGGATACCCAGCGCTCGCTGCAGGAGGTGTTGTGGCAGGTGGCCGACCTGCCCGGCAACGCCAGCGGCCTGTCGACCCAGGCGGCGCTGGAGCAGGTGGTGATGGCCAACGACAAGGGCCAGCTGGAGCTGTGG
>NZ_JBFUGE010000458.1:0-4813 GCF_056403075.1 Ideonella sp. P3_A4
ACTCCTGCGTCCGCAAGGTGAAGTTGATGTCGTGGAGAATCGTCAGCGTGCCGGTGGAATCGGTCACCCGTTTGGTCAGGTGCTCGACGGCAATGATGGGTTCGGACATGCGTGGATTGAATTTCTTCATCAAGGCGTGGCAAGAGATTGCCCGCCGGCTCGTGGCCGACTGTAGCGTCTGGCTCGTGGCGCTGCTGTTGGCGGCCGGCATGCCGGCGCAGGCCGCCGCGCCGCCCAAGCTGCTGGTCGTCGGCGACAGCCTGTCGGCCGAGTACGGCCTGGCACGCGGCAGCGGCTGGGTCGCATTGCTGGGCGAGCGCCTGGCGCGCGAGAAGCTGCCGATGGAGGTCGTCAACGCCAGCATCAGCGGCGACACCACCGCCGGAGGCCGCAGCCGGCTGCCGGCGCTGCTGAAGACGCACACGCCGAAGGTGGTGGTGATCGAGCTGGGTGGCAACGACGCGCTGCGCGGCCTGCCGCTGGCCCAGACGCGCGACAACCTGGCCTCGATGGTTCGCAGCGCCCAGGCCACCGGCGCCAAGGTGATGCTGGCCGGCATCCAGGTGCCGCCGAACTACGGCCGCCAGTACACCGAAGACTTCGCCAAGAGTTTCGAAGACGTGGCCAGGGCCGAGCGCATCGCGCTGGTTCCCTTTTTGCTCAAAGGCATTGCCGACCGGCCCGACGCGGAGGACTGGTTCCAGAGCGACCGCATCCACCCGTTGGCCAAGGCCCACCCGCTGATCGTCGACAACGTCTGGCCGACGCTGCGCCTGCTGGTACAAGCCGCGCTGCGCTGAACCCGCGCCCGGCGCAAGGGTATTCACGGGTGCTTTGGCGCCCGACACATGCAAACCTTTACATATCTGGCGGCCCCCACCGCTTGGAGGTTTTGCCGTGGCTGACCCGACCTCACCGAACCCGCCGACACCCGTGTCGCGACGCCGCCTGTTTGCCGGCGCCAGTGCGGCCGGCGCACTCGCCGCCACCGCCGTGGCCCTGCCCCTGGTGCCCGTGGCACCTCCAACTGCGAACACCGACCCGGCCCCCAAGCCACAAGGCGGTGGTTACCGCCTGAGCGCGCACGTCCAGCGCTACTACCAGACCGCCAAGGTCTGACGTTTTCACCGAGGTGCTCCGGCGCGCCCGGGGCGGCCGCCAGGAGACACCATGCTGCTGACCCGCAGAGCTCCTTCGAACGACGCAAGCCCCCACGGCGCTGGCTCATCCAGCCTGGTGGCCAGCCTGTCCCGCGGCGTGACCCGCGCGATGCCGACGATGGACCGGCGCGCCTTCCTGCGCCGCTCGGGCCTGGGTGTTGGTGCCGGCATCGCCGCCGGCGAGTTGATGCTGGTGCGCAATGCCCGCGCGGCCGACGAGACCAAGCCGGCCGACGGCGCTGGCAAGGTCGAGGTCAAACGCACCGTCTGCGGCCACTGCTCGGTGGGCTGCGCGGTCGACGCGGTGGTCGAGAACGGCGTCTGGGTGCGGCAAGAGCCGGTCTTCGACTCGCCGATCAACCTGGGCGCGCACTGTGCCAAGGGCGCCGCCTTGCGCGAGCACGGTCACGGTGAATTCCGGCTGAAAACGCCGATGAAGCTGGTCGACGGCAAGTACCAGAAGATCAGCTGGGACCAGGCGCTGGACGAGATCAGCAAGAAGATGCTCGAGTTGCGCCAGGCCAGCGGGCCGGACTCGGTCTTCATCGTCGGCTCGTCCAAGCACAACAACGAGCAGGCCTACCTGCTGCGCAAGTGGGTCAGCTTCTGGGGCAGCAACAACTGCGACCACCAAGCGCGCATCTGCCACTCGACCACCGTTGCCGGCGTCGCGAACACGTGGGGGTATGGCGCGATGACCAACTCCTACAACGACATGCAGAACAGCAAGGCGGCGATGTACATCGGCTCGAACGCCGCCGAAGCGCACCCGGTGTCGATGCTGCACATGCTGCATGCCAAGGAGACCGGCTGCAAGATGATCGTGGTCGACCCGCGCTTCACGCGCACGGCAGCGAAGGCGGACGAGTACGTGCGCATCCGTTCGGGCTCCGACATCCCGTTCCTGTTCGGCCTGATGCACCACATCTTCAAGAACGGCTGGGAAGACAAGAAGTACATCGAGGACCGCGTCTACGGCATGGACAAGGTGCGCGAAGAAGCGCTCAACGTCTGGACGCCGGACAAGGTGCAAGAAGCCTGCGGCGTCGACGAAGCGACCTGCTTCAAGGTCGCCAAGATCATGGCCGACAACCGGCCGAGCACCGTCGTCTGGTGCATGGGCCAGACGCAGCACACCATCGGCAACGCGATCGTGCGCGCCTCGTGCCTGCTGCAGCTGACGCTCGGCAACGTCGGTGTCAGCGGCGGCGGCACCAACATCTTCCGCGGCCACGACAACGTACAGGGCGCCACCGACGTCGGCCCGAACCCCGATTCGCTGCCCGGCTACTACGGGCTGGCCGAAGGCGCCTTCAAGCACTTCGCCAAGGCCTGGGATGTCGACTTCGAATGGATCAAGAAACGGTACGCGCCGGGCATGATGGCCAAGTCYGGCATGACGGTGTCGCGCTGGGTGGATGGGGTGCTCGAAAAGAACGAGCTGATCGACCAGGACTCCAACCTGCGCGGCCTGTTCTTCTGGGGCCATGCGCCGAACTCGCAGACCCGCGGGCTCGAGATGAAGAAGGCGATGGACAAGCTCGACCTGCTGGTCGTGATCGATCCGTTCCCTTCGGCCACCGCAGCGATGGCCGCGATGCCCGGCAAGCCGGAAGACCTGAACCCGAAGCGCGCGGTCTACCTGCTGCCGGCCGCCACGCAGTTCGAGACCAGCGGCTCATRCACCGCCAGCAACCGCTCGCTGCAGTGGCGCGAGAAGGTCATCGACCCGCTGTGGGAAAGCCGCTCCGACCACATGATCATGTACCAGCTGGCCGACAAGCTGGGCTTCGGCAAGGAGCTGGTCAAGAACTACAAGATGCAGAAGATCAAGGGGCTGGACGAGCCTGAGCCCGAGTCGATCCTGCGCGAAATCAACAAGTGCGTCTGGACCATCGGCTACACCGGCCAGAGCCCCGAGCGGCTGAAGGCCCACATGCGCAACATGAACGTCTTCGACGTGAAGACACTGCGCGCCAAGGGCGGCATCGACAAGGCGACCGGCTACTCGCTCGACGGCGACTACTTCGGCCTGCCCTGGCCCTGCTACGGCACGCCGGAAATGAAGCACCCCGGCTCGGCCAACCTGTACGACACCAGCCGGCATGTGATGGACGGTGGTGGCAACTTCCGCGCGAACTTCGGCGTCGAGCGTGAAGGTGTCTCGCTGCTGGCCGGCGACGGCTCGCACTCCAAGGGCTCTGACCTGACGATGGGCTACCCCGAGTTCGACCACCTGCTGCTGAAGAAGCTCGGCTGGTGGGGCGAGTTGACCGAGGCCGAAGCCAAGGCGGCCGAAGGCAAGAACTGGAAGACCGATTCGTCGGGCGGGATCATCCGCGTCGCGATGAAGAACCACGGCTGCCACCCGTTCGGCAATGCCAAGGCGCGCGCGATCGTCTGGAACTTCCCCGACCCGATCCCGAAGCACCGCGAGCCGCTGTACAGCACGCGGCCGGACCTCGTCGCCAAGTACCCGACGCACGACGACAAGAAGGCCTTCTGGCGCCTGCCCACGCTCTACAAGACCGTGCAGGACAAGAACGCCGACATCGGCAAGACCTTCCCGCTGATCATGACCTCGGGCCGCCTGGTCGAGTACGAAGGCGGCGGTGAAGAGACGCGCTCGAACCCGTGGCTGGCCGAGCTGCAGCAGGACATGTTCATCGAGATCAACCCAAAGGCCGCCAATGACCGCGGCATCCGCCATGGCGATTGGGTCTGGGTCAAGACACCGCCGATGGCCGCGGTGCCCGAGTTCAAGGGTCTGAAGGTCAAGGCGCAGGTGACCGAGCGGGTCGACGCCGGCACCGTCTTCCTGCCCTTCCACTTCTCGGGCCGCTGGGGTGGCGTGGACTTGCTGCCCTACTACCCCGAGGGGGCCCACCCTGTCGTGCGCGGCGAGGCGATCAACACCGCCACGACCTATGGCTACGACAGCGTGACGATGATGCAGGAGACCAAGACCACGGTCTGCCAGGTAGAACGCGTGTCATGAAGCCCCCACGCTCCCTTCCGGTCGCTGCCCCCCGAGGGGGCGCGCCCAACGGACCGGCAAAGCCGGATCCGTGGCCGACCTTGAAGAAGTCCACCGCACCGTGCAGCGATTGAGGAGAACACGATGGCTCGAATGAAGTTCATCTGCGATGCCGAACGCTGCATCGAATGCAACGGCTGCACCACCGCCTGCAAGGCAGAACACGAGGTGCCCTGGGGCGTGAACCGGCGCCGCGTGGTCACGCTGAACGACGGTGTGCCGGGCGAGAAATCGATCTCGGTCGCCTGCATGCACTGCTCGGACGCGCCGTGCATGGCGGTGTGCCCGGTCGACTGCTTCTATCGCACCGACGAAGGCGTGGTGCTGCACGACAAGGACGTGTGCATCGGCTGTGGCTACTGCTCTTACGCCTGCCCGTTCGGCGCGCCGCAGTTCCCGAGCAACGGCACCTTCGGCATGCGCGGCAAGATGGACAAGTGCACCTTCTGCGCCGGCGGGCCGGAAGAAAACGGTTCGCAAGCCGAGTTCGAGAAGTACGGTCGCAACCGCCTGGCCGAAGGCAAGCTGCCGGCCTGCGCCGAGATGTGCTCGACCAAGGCACTGCTGGGCGGCGACGGCGACGTGGTGGCCGACATCTTCCGCAACCGCGTGCTGG
>NZ_JBFUGE010000459.1:0-4793 GCF_056403075.1 Ideonella sp. P3_A4
CCATGATGCGGATCAGCGTCGATTTGCCGCCACCGCTGGGGCCGATCAACGCGATTCGGTCGCTCGGCTTCAACCGCAAATTGATGTCATGCAACGTCCGCTTGGAACCCCAAGCCTTCGCCACGCCGCGCAGCGACACCTCGGGTGTCGCATCGATCGCCACCATCGCCTACTCCCTTAGCACCCCTTGTGGGGTCGTGTTGACGCGACGGTGCCTGCGGTGCCAACTCTTTGGTTGCCCGTCTATCCCCCTGCTACCGCCCCTAATTTGAACCGTAACAAAATGCTACGATTCCACTTGTGTTAATGTGGACAAGTAATCAATTAATCCATTGACTAGGATCATGCCCGAAATCTCCACCATGTCAATTCGGTCATGCAAGACCGAGCTCTTTGAGCAGTTCGCACGGGTTGCCAAGGCGCTGGCCAGTGGAGTGCGGCTGGAAGTCCTGGACCTGCTGGCGCAGAAGGAGTACAGCGTGGAGGCCCTGGCCGACATGCTTGGCCAATCGCTGCAGAACATGTCCCGCCACTTGCAGGTGCTGCGACACGCCAAGCTCGTGACGAGCCGCAAGGACGGCAATTTCGTGCACTACCGCCTGACCGACTCCGACGTGTCGGACTTGGTCTCGCGCCTGCAGACGGTGTCGCAAAAGCACTTGTCCGAGGTGGACGAGGTGCTCGAGCGCTTTGAATCGCACGCGTCGGAGTTCGAGGCCCTGGACCTAGACGAACTCACGCGTCGCGCGCAACAGGGCGAGATCGTTGTGCTGGATGTGCGGCCGTCAGGCGAGTTTGCCGATGGCCATCTACCGAACGCACGCAACATTCCGTTGTCTCAGCTTGGCAACCGCGCATCGGAGTTGCCAACGGACAAACCGGTGGTAGCGTATTGCCGCGGGCGCTACTGCCTGCTCGCCTACGCGGCCGTGGATTACCTGCAGTCCATTGGCCTGTTTGCGCAGCGACTGGGTGAAGGGGTCATCGAATGGAAGCTTCGGCAGCTTCCCTTGGATCCTGCCTAAGGACCATCGACTTAGGGCGCTTGCGTCTCTTCGGTCAGTGCCTCAGGGCGGGGCTGTCGAACCTGGCTTCGCCATCCAACGGTCGAGCATTTGCTGCAAATCAGCAAACATGAACGGCTTGGTCAGCACGTCATTCATGCCTGCAGCCAAACACTGCTTGCGTTCGTCCGGCATGGCGCTCGCCGTGCAGGCAATGATTGGCATTTGTGGGCGCCCGTGAGCGGCGAACCACGCGCGAATCGCACGCGTGGCGACGAGGCCGTTCATCACCGGCATGTGATAGTCCAACACAGCGATGTCAAAACGCTGTTCCTGGATTGCCGCGTACGCTTGCGCACCGTCCGCAACGGTGACCACCTCGCAGCCCAGCAGCCCCAATGCGTGCTCGATAAGCAGGCTGTTGGATGGCTCGTCTTCTGCAACCAGTACTCGGCCTCTAGAGCAAGACGAGTCCATCGGCATAGACCAGTTCCCTTCGGACCAAATTCTTGTCATGGTGATCCCAAAATGCGATTGAAGCGAGGGTCTTAGCCCTTCGTCCCTGTCGATAGTGGGCACAAGTTCCAGCAACGCCACTTGGCCACACGGCGCTGCCGTTGAACCGGCGTATCGCCACGTATCAATGCCTCGTCCAGCCCACATGATGAACCGCCGATGTGGCGTCGTGACGGGCATCGTCTTCAGCGTGAACGTAGGTGTTGGTTGTGGCGATGTTGGCGTGGCCAAGGTTGTCGCGTACCGCTTTGAGATCCATTGTGTTGCTCTGGTGAGTGCCAGCGGTGTGGCGCATCCAATGAGTTGATGCCTGCTCGATGTGTGCAGCGGCTGCCTCGCCGTCAACGCCTCGCGCCCGCAGCCGGGTAGCGGTGGCCCGCATGACACCCTTGAGAATCTCGTGGATCGCCGTGCGTGCCATGGGCTTCGCAGCGCCGATGATGGGGATCAACACGGGCATGTCGTCCTTGCCGGATGGAAGTGGTGTCAGGCCTAACGAGCGGCGGTAGCGGATCAGTTCGGCCATCAACTCCTCGGTCGCCGGAACCAGTCGGGCCTTCTCGCCCTTGCCGACAACCTCAAGCCACCAGCGCTCCTTGCCGTCGGCGCCGCGCCGGCAGAAGAACCCACCCATCTTCGAGCCGCACACCTCCGACACGCGCAGCCCGCCGATGTAGAGCAGTGAAAACAGCCAACGAGTTCTATCGGCATGGGCGACTTCGCGTAGGGTTTGCCGAGGAAGCGTTTCGATGGTCGTGCGCACCTCGCGCCAGTGCGCTAGCGGTAGGAACCGAGCGACCTGTGGCTTTCTGTTCAAGCGCTTGCGCCGAGCCAACGCGAGGGGATTGCCGGCTAGGTATCCGGCTTCAACCAGCCAGCTGAACAGGCTGTTGATGATGGACAGAGCCTGGCGAACACTTTGTGCACTCAATGGTCCAGCAAACGGCCGCCAGGCCGCAGAACTGCGAGGCGCCTTCTGGCCAGGCGTCATCACCCACATCTGCGCCGGCTGCGGGTCACTCAAGAAGCGCTGATAGATCAGCAAATCTTCATGCGTGAGATCGGACAGCGCCGCACCACGCTGCAGGACGCACCAGAGCAGCAGTCGCTCGACTTCTTTTCGGTAGCTGGCCAAGGTCGCGGCAGAGTCGGCGTAGCGCGCGAGCCAAGCCAGCACGGCCGAGCGATCGTCTTGAGCGGCGATTTGTTGTCGCCCGGCACCCCGATTGCGCCCAGCAACGCCTGATAGGTGCGGCGGAACGGGCAGTTGGTCCAGAGTGACGATTTCAAGCACTGCATGATCTCGATGGCCGGGGACGAGCCATCTTATGGACATTAGAGTAGTTATGTCCATAGATTGACCACAGAAGTTAGATATTCAACGTGTTACGTCGTAATATCAATCCATGAGCGAAGAAACTGAGATCCTGGCCGAGGTCGAGGCACTGAAGGGCAGATTTAGCGACACAAAGGCGCTCTACCGAGAGGTCTGCGCATTGCTGTTCTTTCGGCACGGGATCACGCCCACGACGAACAAGCTCTACCAGTACGTACGCAAGGGCACGATGAGCACGCCCGCCGAGGCTCTGGCCAAGTTCTGGGACGACCTTCGTAGCAAGGCCCGCGTCGAAATCGAACACCCGGACCTGCCAACGGAGGTCAAGACGACCGCCGCGAATGCCGTTGCCGAGATCTGGCACCACGCCACCGCTGCGGCGCGCGACGAACTGGCGGCCGTGCGCATCGAACTGCAGGCGGAGCAGGAGCGGTTGCGGCATGACCAAACGCAAGCCGAGCAGGCTACCGCCCAGGCGCGGGCAGAAGCCCAGCAACTACGTGAGCAAGTCTCGAGCGCCGAGAGCGCGGCACGCCAAGTCCAGGCCGAGCTTGAAGCGGAGCGGCGGGCGCATGCCGGCGCCGTCGCGCGACTGCAAGAACTGCAAGCTCAGCTCGAACAGGCGCGCGCCCAGCAGCAGCGCCTGCAGGAAGCCTTCAGCGCCGACCTAGCTTCGGCTCGCGAGGCTGTTGAAGCGGCAGATCGGCGCGCTGCCGCGTCAGACAAACGCGCACTGCTGGAAGTTGAGCAGGAGCGTCAGGCTCGCAGCAAGGCAGACAAGCTGGTTGAGTCTGTGCGCGCACAGTTGGGCCAGGCGGAACAGCGCGAACGCCATGGCGCGCTGGAGCAGGCCGAAGCCGTAGCACGCCTTCAGTCTCAACTCTCAGCTGCCGCAGATGCGCAGCGCACCGCCACCGACCTCAACGCGCAGCTTCGGAGCGAGGGGGAAAGCTTGCGGCAGCAGTTGACGACCAGCCGGGAGGAGGCGGCTCGCTATCGCGCGGAGGCTGAGACCGTGCGCCTGCTGGTGGAGCGACTTGCACCGAGCAGTACACCGGCACAAACATCTGTGGCACCGAATCCAACCCGCTCGAGGCGGAAGCCCAAAGTTGACCCGTAGCCGCGCGTGATTAGGTGGTTTTATCCGAACGGCCTAATTAGTCGTTCTGGCTAATCTGTCCTAAACGTCTGCGGGACCACGCCGGTAGCGGGGCGCCAGAACTTGGACATTCGTGCCGCTAGGCTCCTCGTGGGGCGGCTGAGATTCACCAGACAGTGTCTGGCGAATGCATGCGCATGGATGGGCAGTGACGTCGCTCGGCGCTGTGCAATGTACGCGCGGCCGTCGCATTGGGGGCGAACGCCCGGAGGCTCGTTGCATCAGGATCGACGCCATTGATTCTTCAGACAGTGTCTGAAAAATGTCTCGCAGCCCGCCGGCATCGCCTCTTTGGCCAATCGGCAGGAAGCTGGTTCCCGCGCATGGCCGGCCGGCGCTACCGGCAGCAAGACTCTCAACTAATGTCGGCCTGACTCACTCGCCCGTTCCCGCGACTAAACGGGAGAGGCTTTCGATGCCAAAATGTCCATTAAAATCAAATAGTTAAAGAACTTTTTGGCGGAAAAATCGCGAATCCCGGCCAACCCTCAGCAAGATTTCGACGAGGCCATTCGGCGGGCCGAGGACGCCCTGCTTCAGGCGAAGCAAGCCGGCGGCAACCGTTTTCTCTTGAGTTCAGCGGTCTGAATTGGATGAGAGGACATGGCCGACTTCGTTCAGTTCCTTGTGCGTCATTCGTCAGTTGATTTCGCCACATGACCGAGCGCGGCCGTGGTGAAGGCCCTGACATGCCAATGAATTCAGCATTGATAACGGATTCAATGAGCACCGAACCTGCCCCGATGTCGGTGCTGGAAGGAGTCAGGCTCGTCTGTCT
>NZ_JBFUGE010000460.1:0-4776 GCF_056403075.1 Ideonella sp. P3_A4
TCCCAAAGCCGCGTCCCAAAGCCGCGCTGGCGTGCCCGCGTGCACCGCATCACCGGCGAGCACCAGTGGGAAATCAACAAGCGCGGCTACCCGGTGTCGCGCATCGTTGGTGATCTTGAAGCCTCAGGGTTGACGGTGCTGCGGACCTTCCGCGCGCCTGAGAACCCGTATCACCGCTTCTTCGTCTGCCGCAAGTAGACGGCTAGGTTGCCCTCGACCATCGCGTCGATCGAAAACTGCTTTTCGACCCACAGCCGGCCCGCTGCGCCTTGGCGAGTGCGCAACTCGCCTGACCCGAGCAGCTCGTTCAGCGCGCTGGCGAGCGCGGCCACGTCGCCAGGCTCGATCAATGCGCCGGTCAAGCCCGGCTGCACGATTTCCGGGATGCCCCCGGCGCGGCCTGCGACGATGGGCACGCCACAGGCCGCGGCCTGTAGCAACGCGACGCCCAGGCCCTCCATGTAGGCTGGGTGCGCCAACACGTCGAGGCACGGCAGCACACGGTCCAGGTCGCTGCGGAATCCCGTCAGCTGCACGCGGGCCGACAACTGCGGATCAGCCGTCACCCGCTGCTGAATCTCGTCCACCAAAGGCCCCTGGCCCAGCAGCAGCACACGCGCTTCGGGGTGGCGGGCGAACACCGCAGGCAGCGCATCGAGCAAAGTTGCGTGACCCTTGCGCTCGATGAACTGCGCGGCCATGCCGATCACCAGGGCCTCGTCGGGCAGCTTGAATTCTTCGCGGAACCAGCGCAGCTCGCCGCGCCCGGGCCGGTATTGCGCGGTGTCCACCGCGCTGGGCACGCAGGTGATGCGCGCCCCGGGAACGCCTTCGCGCAGCAGCACCTCGCGAATGCCTTGCGAGATGGTCACCACATGATTGGGCAGGCGGTATTTCAAGGCTGCCCACAGCTTGGATTCGGGGTTGTCGACGCGGCGGCTCAACACCGTCGGCACGCGGTGCAATCGGCCGGCCAAGGCACCCCAGGTGTCGCAGCCACGCCGGCTGTGCAGGTGCAGGACATCGGGCTCCATCTCGCGCATCAGCTGCCGCAGGCGACCCACCAGGCCGATGTCGGCGTCGCCGCCCATGGGCATCTCGTGCACAGGCAGCCCCAGGTCGCGCACCGCCGTGGCAATCGCGCTGCCTTGCGGGCAGGCCAGCGCCACGTCGACGCCGCGCTGGGCCAGCCCGCGCATCAGGAACACGACCTGCAGTGCGCCACCGTACAAGTGCCTGCCAGCTTCGACGTGCAAGACCTTCATGCGGCCCCCAGCTGCAATTGCTTGCGCACCTGCGCCATCACCAGATCGACCGTCCAGTGCCGCATGCAGTGATAGGCGCCACCGCAAGTCGGGTGGCGGCGGCAGGGTGAGCAGTCCATCGGTTCGTAAAGAATCGCCGTGCGTGGCGAACCGGTGTCGAGGTAGGGCCGGGTCGAGCCGAAGAGGCCGACCGTCGGCACGTTCAGTGCCGTGCCCATGTGCGTCAGCCCGGTATCCACGCCGATCAGCAGCGCGCTGTCGGCGATCGCGGCCACGGTTTCGTCCAGCTTCAGCTGACCCACCATGTTGACCAGCGTCGGGCTGGTGGCGGCGATGCGCGCGGCCGCTTCGCTGTCGGACGGCCCGCCCATCAGCACCGGCACCAGGCCTTCGGCTCGCAGCGCGCCGGCCAGCGCGGCCCAGCGGTCCTCGAACCAATGCTTTTGCGGCCGGGTCGTGAAGGGGGCCAGCACCGCAAAGCGGCCGGCCGGTCCGATTGGAACGCCGGCGGTAGCCAAGGCAGCACGGGCGACATCGCGCGGGCCAGCACCGACGGCCAGGTCCAATTGAAAGCTGCCCGGCGGCGCGCCCAGGTAATCGGCCAGGTCGCGGTACTCGTGGCTCATGCGCGGGTCGTCGCCTTCGCGCGGACCCACCCGCTCGGTCATCAACCACTGGCTGCCCTCGCGCGACAGCAGCCCGACCCGCCGCCGCGCACCCGCCAGCCAACCCAGCAGGCCGCTTTTCAGCAAACCTTGCGCATCGAGCATCAGGTCGAACCGGCGCGCACGCAACTCGGCCCGGAAGCGGCGCACGGTGCGCCACAACTCGCCGTAGCGGCGCTCTTTCCACAGCTGCTGCCAGGCAGCTCGTGGCCAAGGGATCACCTCGTGCAGCTGCGGGTTGTGGCGCAACAAAGGCACCGTCGTGGGTTCGGTCAGCCAGCTGATCTGAGCATCTGGCCAACGCGCGCGCAGTGCCGGGATCAGGCCCGAGGCCATCACGACGTCGCCAATGGCGCTCAGGCGCACGACCAGGATGCGCTGAGTCACGCGGRGCGGCGCCCTTGGCGGCGCGGCAAAGTCTGGCAAGTCGGCATGAAGAACGTGCGAAACATCGGTGATATCCGGCCCGTCGGTCGCCGGGCGAGCGGCATTATCAGCGGGTCGAGACTTCTACCGCAGGAATGCGGCACCGCTCGTGGCGAGGTCTTGTCCAATAGGCGATAATGGTGCGTTGGCGGAGCCAACGCTGCCCGTCACGATGCATTGTCAACGTGGCGAACTGCCTGTACGGCAGATGTGGCGTGACCTTCGCCGTTTCAAGTTCTGTCAGTCAAAGGAGCTTACCCTGGCCAAGGACGATCCCAAGACCTCCATCGATGCAGGGGGTTTGCGTTACCGCTCGAAAGTGGCGGGTTCTCCATTCTCCGCGACAGGCGCGTTTGGCGCCGCCACCATGTCGTGTTTTCTGTGTGGTAAACACCGCCCGCGGGCGCAGCTGAAATCGCGCAAGTTGCTGGGCAAGGCCCAGGCCGTCTGCTCGCCGTCCTGCCGCGAGCTGGACGCAGCCCAAACCTGACAGGGCCCCGGGGCCGCCTTTCGGCGGCCGCGCCCATTTTTGGCCACGACTGTTCATGTCGATGCCTGACAACGACCCGCCTGAACTCCCCGAAGCAATCGATCCCTGGGTCGATGCGGCCGCCCCCACCGCCCTGACGCGGCGCGAACGAGCCGTTGTGCTGGCGCGCATCGAAGCACTGATGGAGTTCTGGGGCATCACGGTCGAAGACCTGATGGCGCCCACCCCCGACGTGCCGCCGCCACCGCCCGCCGGCCCGCTGCCCATCAAATACCGCCACCCGGTCACCGGCGACACCTGGGACGGCCAAGGCCCCCACCCCGACTGGTTGCGTCGCGCGCTGTTGCAAGAAGGCCTGCGCGTCGACGAGCTGAAACCTGCCGAAGCACTGCCGCCCACCTCGGAAGCCGGCTGATCCCACATTCGAGGCCCTGCGCCACCTAAGCCAGAGATTGCACGGACTGGCCCGCGGCGCCCACAATCCCCGGTCTTCAAAGCACCGCACGGGGGATTGCCATGGCCATCGACAAAGTCGTGCTCACGCAGCGCGCTGCACTGCACGCCAAATATGGCGACGCCGGACTGGCGCGCATCGGCAAGGCCCTGCAGGCGCTGGTGGCGGCCGACAAGCGCKGCGGCCTGGCCACCGTGGTGATCCACCTCGACGACGACGCTGAGATGGCGCCCTACGGCGGCCCCACGCCGGCGGTGGCCGATGCACGGGCGGTCAAGAACGCCATCGACCGCATCGCCACCGCCGCGCTGCCGCACTACCTGCTGTTGCTGGGCGGGCCGGACGTGATGCCAATGGTACCGATCACGAACCCCGCCTACAGCGGGCCGGACGGTGACTCCGACCGTCAAGTGCCCAGCGACCTGCCCTACGCCTGCGACGCCCCCTACAGCACCAACCCCAACCGCTTTCTGGGCCCGACCCGGGTGGTGGGACGACTGCCGGACCTGATCGGCGCCACCAAGCCGACCCTGCTGACCCAGCTGATCAATGCGGCGGCGCGCGCCAAGCCGCGCCCCCGGTCGGACTACCAATCGAGCTTTGGCCTCAGCACCGAGGCCTGGGCCAAGTCGACCGCGCTGAGCCTGACCAACACCTTCGGCCATGCCAACAACCTGCTGACCAGCCCGACCAAAGGCCACCGCTGGACAGCCAATCAACTGGCAGCGCGGGTGCATTTCATCAACTGCCATGGCGGCGACTGCGTGCCCGAGTTCTACGGCCAACCGATCGACAAGGACGAGTTCCCGTTGGCTCACCATGCCAAGCATCTGCAAGGCAAGGTCAGCGCCGGCACCGTGGTGGCCGCCGAGTGCTGCTACGGTGCGCAGCTCTACGACCCCGCCGACGCGGCGGGCCAGAAGGGGATTGCGCTGGCCTACCTGGAAGACGGCGCGTCGGCGGTCTTCGGCAGCACCACCATCGCCTACGGCCCCTGCGAAGGCAACGGTTCGGCCGACCTGGTCTGCCAGTTCTTCGTCCAGCAGGTGCTGGGCGGCTCATCGCTGGGTCGCGCGGCGCTTGAAGCGCGGCAGAAGTTCGCCGGCGCACGCACCCACCTGGACCCGTATGACCTGAAGACCTTGATGCAGTTCTACCTGCTGGGCGATCCTTCGGCGCAGCCGGTGGCGGTGACCGCGCACTCGCTGACCCGCGGCAAAGCCTTTCGCAAGGCCTTTGCCGACACCCAGGACCGCACCGTGCGCAACCTGCGCCGCGAACGGCTGGAGCGCGAAGGCAAGTACCTGGGTCAAGTCCTGCCGGCGCTGCGGCCAATCGACCAAGGGCCTGGCGACAAGGTGGCCACGGCCCTGAAGGCCATGACCCGCGAGTCCGGCTTGCAAGGCGAGCTGGCGCACCTGAGCTTCGAGATCACACCGCCCAAGCGGGGCCGCCAGACCAGTCCGCAGCGCCGCG
>NZ_JBFUGE010000461.1:0-4764 GCF_056403075.1 Ideonella sp. P3_A4
TCGTCGCCCTACTCAAGCTACCGGCCGATGTACTTTCAGCCTACTTCAGTGCCGCAGGAGCCGTTTTCGATGCTTTCAAAGAGCGGGATCAGAAGGAGGCGGCTGCTCTTGCGGAGTCTTTGAAACTCGAAGTGGCACGGAAGAAGTATGAGGCATGCATCGTGGCGCTAAAAGCGGCGGGCAAGGACGGTGGAGCGCTGTTCAAAGAACTGAAATGCGACGACACAGCATCCTAGAGGCACAGCCTGGGCGGGTTCACGGACACCGCCGCTCTGCATCATGCAGCCGAGCGACCACGCCTTGCGCGGATCTGACGGTCTGGAACTGGCGATCGATCCCGTCGGTCTCGCTTGATACGGGCCAGACTGGCCGCCACCGAAGTTGCTGCCGATCGTCTTGAAGGGACTAAGTCCGCGATGGTGGCGAGTCGCAATGCGCGTCCGGCGGCTTAGCAACGGCCTGAAAGTAGAACGATCAGCCCGCAGCCGATCTACTCCCAGGCCCAAGCGCGTTCAAACGCAGGGCGCCGATTTTTCGACGAAGCACGCTCGACGTCAGCGTTTCAATGGCTGGCTTGATCAAGGGCGAGTTGAGCGGCACGCTCGATCACCACATCCAGGGCGCTCTTGAAGCCGTCATCGTGATACACGGTCACGCCGAACGTGGACACTTGGTGATAGGTTTCACTGGTGACGAGCTTGACCGGACGCCCATTGATTTTTCCGACAAAGATGCAAATCACGGAGTCGGCGTCCCTGGGTATGTTGGCTTCGTCGATGAAACTCCAGTCCACATGGCTGTCGGTGATTGCGCCAACGATCGCGGAAGTCAGGAGACCCGGTTGGGCCGCCAGAACCCGCGCCGGCCAGAAATCTGCCACTCGAAACTCGTCCACTTCGACCTCGATCGGGCGAGGCAGCGACTTGTCCAGCAAGAGTGCCGCTTGAAACCGATCGAAAGCTCTCGGTGAAAACTTGTTCTCAGCAAAGAAGGCCAATGGAGCCCAGAAGCCGTTCGGCCTGGCGGCCTTCTTCTGCTCCAGGCTCCGGTTGTCCGTGAGACGGATGCCGTCGGCGGCTGTCGCTTCCAGAGCTTTCCGCGCTTTCGACACTTTCGGCGCGGGTTGCGCCGGTGCTGCTGGCACGTCTGTCGTTGCATCAGCCTTCGGGCTGGTGGCGCATGCCGACATCAGAATGGAAAGAAGAAAGACAGAGGCGATGCGCAGCACGATGGATAAGGATCGAAGGGGATGTGAGGGTGGTGGCTCAGACGGATGTCGTAGCCACCCTGGAAGAAAATACTTGGTCACGGATTTTCGGGTCCACCAGTGCACCGAGCGACGCACCAGCGGATCAAACCCCGGCGACCCGAGACATGTGCCACATGCGCGTTGCCTGTGGTTCCGCCGGCAATGGCGCCTGGGCAGGCCACCAGCGCTGTCAAGAACTCAAGCCCCGCTGCCGCGCTGCTTGACGATCTGCCGCGGCGTCTGGCCGAGGAAGCGCTTGAGCGAATGCGTCATGTGAGCCTGGTCGCTGAAGCCCAGTTCGGCTGCGACTTGTGACGGTGTCTGCCCTTGTCGAAGCAGGCGGGCCGCGTCGTGGGCGCGGGCGATCTGCTGGAAGGCCTTGAGGCCGAGGCCCGTGACCTCGGCAAAGTGGCGCTGGATGCTGCGCTCGTCGAGCCGCTGGCGAGCACCTTGCAGCGCCCGCAAGACCACGAGGTCGCGCTCCAGCAGGCCTTTGCGTGCCAAGGCGGCCACGAGGTGCTCGACGTTGTCGAAGCTCGGGATCTCGAAGCGCTCCGAATCGATCCAGAAACTGCGTTCGGCTTCGACCGGACGCGACACACCCTGATTGAAAGTCAAACGCCCCGGCAGGCGGGGCATGTAGACCTCGGGCTTGAAGGCGATCGTCAGCATCTCGTCGCCAGCGTGTCCGTCAACAGCCAGCGGCGCCGCGATCTGGCCCGTCTGAATGACGATCAGCGGGCCGTCGCCGCGACGCAGGAACAGCAGGTCCCACGAACCATCGGGTAAGGCCATCTCGCGGGCATCGGCCGTGTAGCGGGCGCGGCGGACCTTCGCCACCAGGGGCGAGTCCGCCAGCCGCTCTTCCTCAACGATCAGTCCTTCCGTGGGCTCCATCTGTCGACTGCAGACCGCCGAAGAAGCGGCGCAGGTCGTCGATGACGAGGGGGGCGTCCGTTTCGTTGGCGAAGTGGCCGCCGCGCGGCATCTCGGTCCACTGTACCAAGCGGGTATGCGAGCGGGCTACGAACTTCCGTACCGAGCGGAAGTCGTTCGGGAAGACCGCCACCGCCGTCGGCGTGTGGTTCGGCAACTCGCGGTAGCCGGCGCCACTCTGCGCATTGGCCATGTAGAACTCCGCCGCCTGGCCACCGGTGCCCGTGAACCAGTAGAGCGACACGTGCGTCAGGAAGCGGTCTCGGTCCACCTCGGCGGCACGCTCGCCTTCGAAGCCGAAGAACAGCTCGGCGTTCCACGACAGCAACGCGGCCGGCGAATCGACCAGCCCGTAGGCCAGCGTGCCCGGGCGCTTGGACTGGATGTCGACATAACCCGCGTACTTGCGGAAGTAGTCCAGGCTCTTGAACCCCTCCATCTCGAAAGGCGACAGCCCTTCCATCTCGCCGGGCGCGCCGCTGGGGAAAGCGAAGACCTGCTGCATGTGGACGCCGGCCAGGCCTTCGGGCGCGAGGATGCCCAGCTCGCGAGCAATCAGCGCGCCCACGTCGCCGCCTTGCGCACCGTAGCGGGTGTAGCCCAGCCGCTTCATCAGCGTGTCCCAGGCCGCGGCGGTGCGCGCTGCGTCCCAGCCGGCCGCGGCCAACGGCGAAGACAGGCCCATGCCCGGCGCCGAAGGAATCACCACGTCGAAGGCCAGCGAAGCATCGAGGCCGTAGGCACGCGGATCGGTCAGCGGGCCGATCAGGTCCAGGTACTCGGCGGGCGAGCTGGGCCAGCCGTGCGTCAGGATCAGCGGGAAGGCGTTGAGCTCCTTCGACTTCACATGGATGAAGTGGATCGTCTGGCCATCGATCTCGGTCATGAACTGCGGGTGGCGGTTCAGCTTGGCTTCCTGCGCGCGCCAGTCGAAGCCGTCGGCCCAGTAAGCGGCCAGCTCCTGCACCAGCGACAGCGCCTGGCCGTGGCTGAAGTCCTGCACCACCGGCTGCGGCCAGCGCGTGGCGGCGAGGCGGCGGCGCAGGTCCGCGATTTGCTCTTGCGGGATTTCGATCTGGAACGGGCGGATCGTCGTCGTGTTCATCGGGGCTCCTTGCAGTGGTCAGTGGCGATGGCCTCACTGTCCGGCAAAGTCGATTCCCGATCTTGTAGAAAACCGACACCGCGCTCGCAACGTTGAAAGTGGATGCGGCCACGCCCAAGGCATGTTTGCCACCACTGCCTAAAATTCAAGCACGAGGGAAAACAGGGAGAACGACAACATGGAACTGCTATTTCTGGGCACGTCGTCCGGCACGCCCACCAAGACCCGCAACGTCACCGCGCTGGCCTTGATCGAAGACCAAGGCAGCGGGTGGTGCCTGGTCGATTGCGGCGAAGGCACGCAGCACCAACTGCTGCAAACGCACTTGTCGGTGCGCGACCTGCAGGCCATCTTCATCACCCACGTGCATGGCGACCATTGCTACGGTCTGCCAGGCCTGTTGGCCAGCGCCGGCATGAGCGGCCGCCAGGCACCGCTGAAGATCGTCGCGCCCGAAGGCATCGAAGAATGGTTTCGATCGACCCAGGCGCTCACTCAGCTGCACCTGCCGTTCGAGATCGAGTTCGTGCAAACCGAATCGACGCGCGGGCTGCCGGTAGGCCCGTGGGTGGTCGATGCGATCGAGCTGTCGCACCGCGTGCCTTCGTTCGCGTACAGCTTCACCGAGGCGCATGTCGAGCCGGCGCTCGACACAGAGAAGCTGCAGAGCGACGGTGTGCCACAAGGGCCGCTGTGGGGCCGTCTGAAGAAGGGCCAGGATGTGGAACACGAGGGCCGGCTGCTGCGTCACGCCGACTACCTGACGCACCCCTACGCCCCGCGCAAGATCATCGTCGGCGGCGACAACGACCGCCCTGCACTGCTGACCGAAGCGAGCAAGGGCTGCCAGGTGCTGGTGCACGAGGCGACCTACACCGCCGACGTGGCGGCCAMGGTGGGCCCTGGCGTGGGCCACAGCTACGCCGAGCTGGTGGCGGCTTTCGCGCAATCAGTCGGTTTGCCGCACCTTGTGCTGACCCACTTCAGCGCGCGCTACCAAGCGAACGCGGAGCAAGGGCCGTCGATTGAGGATGTCCGTGCCGAGGCGGCGCGTGTCTATCGCGGCCAACTGTTCCTGGCTGAGGACTTTGCGCGGTACCGGCTGGGTCGATCAGGAGAGTTGAGCCAGATCGCGCCCGTGGCGGCCTGACCGGACGAATCACCCTACGTGCACCCAGTCGTCAGCGATGGCGGCCGGGCGCGGCGCCGCACCGGTCTCGAAGAACCGCGCGACACAAGGCCCACCGTTGTGGCCAAACTTGTCATCGAAGCTCTTCCGGTCTGCGTCTTGCGACAGGTCGTAGACCTTGCCGTTCTGGCCGTCGATGACGTGAATCGAACCGTCGTCGGCATGGACGACGTTCATCGCATGGCTGTATGACGGGGTGTCTCTCTGCGGCACGCTGATGATGCCGCGCCTGCCCTGCGCGATCTCGGCCGTGAGCATGTCGGAGAGCTTGTCGTCCTTCCGGAG
>NZ_JBFUGE010000462.1:0-4753 GCF_056403075.1 Ideonella sp. P3_A4
CTATGCCGTCGGTGCCCAAATCCTGCGGGACCTCGGTGTCTCCAAGTTGCGCCTGATGACGAACAACCAGCGCAAGTACGACGGCATCGTTGACTTTGGGCTGCAGATTGTCGAGCGGGTGCCCCTGACGTCCACGCCCCACGCCGAGAACGAGGCGTACCTGCGGACAAAGCAGGTGCTCATGGGGCACATGCTCGGACTCGCCATGCAGAAGTAGCGCCCTGCGCAGGCCCGACGTACGCCGAACCGCGTCGTGCCTGACACACCCGAGGGTAGCTTCCCAAGCCCTTCGCGGCTCATTGGTCGGCGACCTCAACCTCTCAATCCATCCCTAGAAGGAAATCATCATGACCTACTCCATCATCGGCTCCGGCAACGTCGGAACCGCCCTGGCCCGTCAATTCGCTCGCAGCGGCATCGCCGTCGGTATCGCCAACACGCGCGGACCTGACTCCATCGCACCGTTGGTCAAGGAACTGGGCGACAAGGTGGTCCCGCTGACGCTTCAGGACGCGCTCAAGGCCGACGTGGTCATCCTCGCCGTCCCATTCCGTGCCCACACGACTGTCGCCCAGGCACTACCGAGCTGGTCGGGCAAGGTCGTCGTCGACGCGATGAACACCTACGGCGTTTCGCCGGAGGAGCTGAAGGGGCAAGCCTCCACCGACGTCGTGGCCTCCGCCTTCCCCGGTGCCAAGGTGGTCAAGACGCTGAATCAGCTTCCCGCGAAGCTGCTGGCGCAGGACCCATCCGTGAACGGGGGCCGCCGCGTCATGTTTGTGTCGAGCAACGACGAAGGCGCCGAGTCCGCGATGGCCAAGCTGGTCGCCGACCTAGGCTTCGCGCCGGTCATGCTCGGCAAGGTCAACGAAGGCGGAATGCTGATTGGCATGGGCGGGTCGCTGATTCTTCAGAACCTCGTCAAGCTGGGCTAAGACAAACCAAGAAGACACAAGCGCTGAGTTGGCGCCGCTTCTTCTGGCCCACATCAGGCCCGACAGGTGAGCGAGCTCGGCGGCACTTCTTCTCAGCGAACCATCCAATGAACAGTTCCATCATCGGCATCACCCGGCTCGGGACGCCTTGGGAGACCATCGACCCCTTCCTCGTCTGTGCCCACCATGTCGACCACTACCCGCCGGGAAACGCCAACCTGGGGCCGGGTGACCCGCTGCCCGGCGACGCCGCCCGCAAGGACTGGCGCATGTACTTCGGTCAGACGGTACCCGGCTTCCCCGCCCATCCGCATCGTGGGTTCGAGACCATCACCATCGTTCGCCAGGGCGTGGTGGACCACTCGGACTCACTCGGCGCCAGCGCCCGCTATGGAGCGGGTGACGTGCAGTGGCTGACCGCTGGGCGCGGCATCGTGCATGCCGAGATGTTCCCCCTGCTTGACGCTGTCAAACCAAACACGCTGGAGCTGTTGCAGATTTGGCTCAACCTGCCGGCGCGCGACAAGATGGCCGACCCAAACTTCACGATGTTCTGGGCAGAGGACATTCCTCGCCATGTGGTGACCGGAGCCAATGGCCGCACCGAGGTCACATGCATCGTCGGGAGCCTGCACGGAGTCGACATGCCAGCTCCTCGGCCTCCGCCTTCAAGGTCGTGGGCGGCGGACCCGGACTCGGACGTCGCCATCTGGACGCTGAAGATGGCGCCAGGTGCGAAGTGGCAACTGCCTGCCGCGTCAGGTAGCGGCACACGAAGGCAACTGTTCTTCTATTGCGGCTCCTCGTTGAGCATCGCTGGCGACAGCGTCGAGGCGGGCTCAGCCATTGAGGTCGACTGCTCAGCGCCCGTCGAACTGGCCAACGGCTCAGCGGAGGCGCAACTTCTGCTGCTTCAAGGCCGTCCGTTGGCCGAACCCGTCGTGCAGCACGGGCCCTTCGTCATGAACTCACTCGACGAAATCCGACGTGCGTACGCAGACTACCGCAACACTCGATTCGGTCACTGGACGTGGGGTGCCACCGACCCCGACCACGGTTCGGTGAGGGGCCGCTTCGTGTCGCGCTGACACGAAAAAGTGAAGCGCCGACGCGGCCGGGAGCACAGAGAATGCCGGCGTGTCCCAGGGGCCGCTTTCGGGTCGATTCGTCAGCGAACTCAACGACGGCAACGGGTCGCCAGCGCCCGGCGATAACGGGCTGCTTCCAGGCGCCCTACCTTGAACGGCTGATCTGCGGCAGCGAACTTGGCGCACGGTCGGTCATGTCTCGACCCGGAGCGGACTTCTGTGTCGGCGATCACGATGGCGGAAAGCTGTCGTCAGCGTGCGGCGTAGATGGCGGCCTGCGCGCCTTGGCGCAAGTTGTCCCCTCGATGGAGGGGGTAGGCCGTCCGGAGATCCAGAATTCCACTCAACTACTTGAGCATCGACTTCCGCAGGCGAAGGGCGGCAGGGTGGTCGGGTACCAAGTCCACTGCCTTTTCGACTGCGGTGAGCGCCTCATCGCGAGACTTCGCCTTGTTGTACTGCTCCGCAGACTTCACATACCACTCGGCCGCAACCAGCTTTGAAGGTAGGACTCCGAAACCGTTTTCGTACAGCTTTCCAATGTTGAAGCTGGCGTCGGCTATTTGAGCGTCCGACGCCCTTTTGAATGCGGGTAGGACACCTTGCCAGCATTCCTTCGCTTGTTTGGTCCAGCCATCGCCTTGTTGTCGCTGTAGCTGCAAGCAAAAGTCCCACTGACGGACACCGTAGAAGAACGACGCGTACGGATCACCGCTCTCACCACGCTTCTGTAGAACCGAGGCGTATGAGATAGCCCGCATGTCGTCGTCGGCTATTTGAAACACGGCCGAGAGAATCTCATTGGGCTGTGTCAATAGCGCCAGCCGACTCTTCTTCGCGGCATCCAGTCGCTCCAGTTCCCTGTAGAGGTCGGTAGTCCGAAGTGCCTGCCCGTCTCTGGAGTAGCCGTCGTACTTGGCCTTCGCCTCAAGTGCGGCGGGCGAGTTGGAATCGTAGGCAAGCGGCGCCGCAGGTTCAGTCGCATGGACTGACGTGATCGCAATCACCAATGCGAGCCGGAGGCTTTTCAACACTCTCTCCAGGCCGGTGAGCGAGATACTCGAAGTCCAGGGTCTCATTGCGGTCTAAAGTTTTCGATCTCCGCGATCCACGGCTCGGGATCATCCAGCCTTAAAGTCCGAATGAGCGAACGCATCTGCGGCGTGTAGGCGATGATCTTCTCATTGGCCGCAGGGCCTGACCGCGGCGTCAACGGAAGGGCAGCTTCTCCGAGTTGTAGCAGAGTGCCCGGTAGCTCTTCGAGGTTCAACTCGGCCATGCCGTGCGTAATTGCCTGCCGGAATCTACTTAGATTGATTCGGTGCTCGTTCCTGGCCTGCCACGCCGGGTCTGCTTTGTCCACTGGCCCCTTGTGTCTTGCACTCTCCTTGTCCAAAGCTCGCAGCGCTTCAAGGAGTTCATTGTCGACAGGTGCCATCAGTGCACGACAGAGGTCAAGGCAGAAGACCCTGACCCAAGGGCGCAGCACCTTTGCTACCGCTGCCTCATCTGAGCCATTCGAGACCAGCATGGTTCTGAATCGCTGTGCGACTTGGTATGAATCTCGTGGCCCAGGAGAATCACTCCAACGCCCAACGCGACTCAGAGCCTCGACGTTCGCTTCTGCGGTCAGCTCCGTCAGGGTACGCACTTTGTCGAGGAGTTGGTTGGCGCGATCGAGCTTGTCGTCCACCTCGCGAACCTTCGCCTCCATGCCGAGGCCTTTGAGGAACTCGAATCGATCTATTGTTGCGGCGAAGAGCAGTACGACACCCGCTGTCAGCGACGTGCCCGCTATTGAGACGTCGCGCTGCCAGGCGTACCAAGTACCTACTGCGAGGTTCAGGCCGCCAGCGACCAGCAGCAAAACGCTTGTGGTGCCGAACAATAGACCTCGTCCAAAGCTTCGATCGAACTTCATTCTTAGTCCTTCGGTCGTCAAGCCCAAGCGCGCGTCAGTTCGAGTCGCAATCGACCTCTATCGCATCAGCCACCGCTCCAATCGGCGACAGGATCCAACTGCCGAATCTGATGGATGGCATCTACAAGCTGGCGCCTGGTGACGGTACCTTCCTTCCGCCACTCTTGCGCTCGCTCCTCAGACGGCGCCATCGCTAGCTCCGCGTACCTTGTCGCGAGGTGATAGGCACCGCTTGCGATGGCACCCAGAGTGGAGAAGATGTGCATCGCCTCCCAAGCGTCGGGATCGCGACGCTCAATCTCCATGATGTCGGTCGTCCGCATCAAGAAGCGCTCGACAAATGCCTTCTTGTCAGCTGCTGAGGCCGGCATAGCTGTGGCGCGGAGTTCAGTGCGAAGATCGGTCAGCGACATAAGCAGGCTCCACTTGGGTTGGGTACCGGGCACTCTATCGCTTCGTCGCGTTACACCGCCAGTCCCCCAAGGACGCAGGCACTTTGCCCTGTGGCGCTGTCGACTACAAGCCTTGCACGGAAGTGTTTCGCCGAAGGGGGCATATGACTGCGTCAGCTGCGTCGGAACCGTTCTCGGCGCGTGTTTGTCCGCCCTCTGCGGCCGCCGGGTTCCTCACGCTGGCCAGAGCTTCGGTGAAGCCGCCGCTCGCGACCGACTGCTCCTGGCCGGGTTCAGGTGGCGACGAACGGCTGCTTCGCGGAGGCGAAGCCCGAAAGAGGTGGGTCCAAGCGTCGGGCAGCTTCAGAGAAGCTCGGAAGACGGGATTGGGTCGGGTGTCGCCGACCAGCTCGGGCG
>NZ_JBFUGE010000463.1:0-4750 GCF_056403075.1 Ideonella sp. P3_A4
CAGCGTGACGCAGGTTGATCGCGATCAGCTCGGCAATCGCCGCTTCGTCTTCGACGACGAGCACGGTGGGCATGGGTCAGGTTCTCCGTTCTTCGCGCAAGGGGGTGGTCCAGGTGGCTCAGTTGCGCGTCAGCGCGATCGATTCCACCGTTTCGACCGGGTTGTGCCGCACATCCCGGCCCTTGACGATGTAAATGATCTGCTCGGCCAGGTTCTTCGCGTGGTCGCCCACGCGCTCGATGGCCTTGGCCACGAACACCAGGTCGATGCTGGCGGAGATGGTGCGCGGGTCTTCCATCATGTAGGTGATGAGTTTGCGCATCAGGCCGTCGAACTCGGCGTCGATCTGGTTGTCGTTCTTGATCACGTCCAGCGCTTGCACCGTGTCCAGCCGGGCAAAGGCGTCCAGCGCCTTGCGCAGCGACTCGATGGCCAGCTTGGCCTCGAACGACACGTCGCCAACTGGCAGCCGCAGGCGGCTGAAGACGCCGGTGTTGATCAGGCGTTGCACGGTGCGCGCGATGCGAGCGGCTTCGTCGCCGACGCGCTCGAGGTTGCCAATGGTCTTGCTGATCGCGATCAGCAAGCGCAGGTCACGCGCGGTGGGTTGGCGACGGGCAATGATGGCCGACAGGTCGGCGTCGATGTCGACTTCGAGCTGGTTGACCCGCTCTTCCATCTGCAGCACTTGCGTCGCCGTCTCGGCGCTGAAATTGGTCAGCGCGTAGATGGCCTGGGCCACCTGGGCTTCGACCAGACCGCCCATTTCGAGCACGCGGGTCGAGACGCCGCTGAGTTCAGCGTCGAATTGGGTGGAGAGATGCTTGTCGCTCATTGTTGTGCCTTTGCGTTGCGTAGTGGCTTCGACCCGCTTCGCTTGACTTCGCTGAAGCGAAGTCAGTCTGCGCCGCTACATCACTGGGAGATTCAGCCGAATCTCCCAGTGATGTAGTCTTCAGTGTCCTTCTTCTGCGGCTTCATGAAGAGGTCTCGCGTCGGGCCGAACTCGATCAGGTCGCCGAGGTACATGTAGGCGGTGTAGTCGGACACGCGGGCCGCCTGCTGCATGTTGTGGGTCACGATGACCACGGTGTAGTCGCTCTTCAGCTCGTGGATCAGCTCTTCAACCTTGCCGGTGGAGATCGGGTCCAGCGCCGAGCAGGGTTCGTCGAGCAGCAACACCTCAGGTTTGATCGCGATGCCGCGCGCAATGCACAGCCGCTGCTGCTGGCCACCGGACAGGCCCGAGCCGCTCTGGCCCAGCTTGTCCTTCACCTCGTTCCACAGCGCCGACTTTTTCAGCGCCCATTCGACGCGCTCATCCATCTCGACCCGAGACAGGTTCTCGAACAGCTTCACGCCGAACGCAATGTTGTCGTAGATCGACATCGGGAACGGCGTCGGCTTCTGAAAGACCATGCCGACCTTGGCACGGATCAGCGACACGTCCAGCCGCTTGTCCAGCACGTTCTCGCCGTCGACCAGGATCTCGCCTTCGGCGCGCTGCTCGGGGTAGAGCTCGAACATGCGGTTGAAGGTGCGCAGCAGCGTGGACTTGCCGCAACCCGACGGGCCGATGAAGGCGGTGACCTTCTTCTCGGGGATGTTCAGATTGATGTGCTTCAGCGCGTGGAAGCTGCCGTAGTAGAAATTCAGGTCGCGCACCGCGATCTTGGATTTCTCGGTGACAGACAAGTCGACTTTCGCGTCCATGATGCTTTCGCGTTTCGGTCAGTGTTTGTTGCGGAACAGCACGCGCGCCAGGATATTGAGCGCGAGCACGCCGAGCGTGATCAGAAAGACGCCGGCCCAGGCCAACTGTTGCCAGTTCTCGTAAGGGCTCATCGCAAACTTGAAGATCGTCACCGGCAGGCTGGCCATCGGCTCGGACAGGTTCGAAGTCCAGAACTGGTTTGACAAGGCGGTGAAGAGCAGCGGCGCTGTCTCACCCGACACCCGAGCCAGCGCCAGCAGCACACCGGTCACGACACCGGCACGGGCTGCCTTCAACGTGATCGACAGGATGACCTTCCACTTCGGCGTGCCCAGCGCATAGGCCGCCTCGCGCAGCGCATTCGGCACCAGGCTCAGCATGTTCTCAGTCGTGCGGATGACGACCGGGATCACGATCAGCGCCAGGGCCAGCACACCCGCCCAGCCCGAGAAGGACTTGAAGCGCGACACGACCACGGCGTAGATGAACAGGCCGATCACGATCGATGGAGCCGACAGCAGGATGTCGTTGATGAACTGCGTCGTGCGGCCGAGCCACGTGCGCTGCCCGTACTCGGCCAGGTAGATGCCGGCCATGATGCCGATCGGCGTGCCGATCAGCGTGGCCAGCCCCACCATCATCAACGAACCGTAGATCGCGTTGGCCAAGCCGCCAGTCTCGGCCTGCGGCGGAGGTGTCATCTCGGTGAAGACCTGCCAGCTCAGTCCACCCAGGCCCAGGTGCACGGTCTCGAAGAGGATCCAGATCAGCCAGAAGACGCCAAACGCCATGGCGCCGAGCGAGAGCGCCAGCGCGATGACATTGACGCGCTTGCGCTTGCGGTGCATGGCCAGGCGGCCGGCATCGAGACTTGCCAAGGAGGTCATGACTTGCTGCCCTCGCTCTTCTTCAACTGCGCGAGCAAGATCTTCGAGAAGGCCAGCACGACGAAGGTGATGAAGAACAACACCAGGCCCAGGTAGATCAGCGAGGCTTGGTGCAGGCCCTCACCCGCCTCGGCGAACTCGTTGGCCAGCGCCGAAGTGATGCTATTGGCCGCCTCGAACACCGAGATCGAATTCAGCTGGTTCATGTTGCCGATGAGAAAGGTCACCGCCATCGTTTCACCCAGCGCACGGCCCAGCCCCAGCATGACGCCGCCGACGACACCGGTCTTCGTATAAGGCAGCACCACGTTCCAGACCACCTCCCAGGTGGTCGAGCCCAGCCCATAGGCCGACTCTTTCAGCATCGGTGGTGTCACCTCGAACACGTCGCGCATCACCGAGGCGATGAACGGGATGATCATGATCGCCAGGATGATGCCGGCCGATAGCAGGCCAATGCCCACCGGCGGGCCGGAGAAAAGCGCACCCAGCACCGGCACACCCTTGAAGATGTGTTGCAGCGGCTGCTGCACATAGGTGGCGAGCAGCGGGCTGAAGACCAGCAAACCCCACATGCCGTAGACGATGGACGGCACAGCCGCCAGCAACTCAATCGCGACGCCCAGCGGGCGCTTCAGCCACTGCGGCGACAACTCGGTCAGGAACAGCGCGATGCCAAAGCTCACCGGCACCGCGATCAGCAGCGCGATACCCGAAGTCATCAGCGTGCCGTAGATCATCACCAGGCCACCGTAGTGGTCCTGCACCGGATCCCACTCGCTACGCCAGAGGAAACTCAGGCCATATTCGCGAATCGCCGGCGCGGCGCCAGCGATCAGGGACAGCAAGATGCCCAACAGCAGCGCGAGGGTCAGCCAGGCGGCCCCGTGCGCGGCCAGGGCAAACAGCCGGTCGGCCCAGGGGGCGCGCATTGCGCGCCCGCCCGGACGCCCTGCCGGAGACGATCGTTCCATGGACAGCTTGTTGGCAATGGGGCTGGCCGGCAGTGTAGCGGTCACCTTGCGCTCCTTCTTGCGGCTTCGGCCGGCCCCGCGGCCCTGAAGGCGCGCGGGGTGTGCCGGCAACGGCTTGGTGTCGTGGCGGGCCTCGTGAGGCTTACTTGTAGGTGACCGGCTTGCCAGCCCCATCCTTCACTTCGGCCCACTGCTTGTGCACCAAGGCCTTCACAGCGTCCGGCAGCGGAACGTATTCCAGCTCGGCGGCCATCTTGTCGCCATTGCCGTAGGCCCAGTCGAAGAACTTCAGCGAAGTCGTGGCTTGCTCGGGCTTGGCCTGCACCTTGTGCATCAGGATGAAGGTGGCGCCGGTCAGCGGCCACGAATCCTTGCCGGGCTGCTCGGTCAGCACTTGGTAGAAGGTCTTGGACCAGTCGGCGTTAGCCGCCGCGGCCTTGAAGTTCAGGTCGTCCGGCGCGACAAAATTGCCGTCCTTGTTCTTCAGCAGCACGTGCGCCATCTTGTTCTGCTTGGCGTAGGCGTACTCGACRTARCCGATCGAGTTCGGCAGGCGCTGCACRTACKRGGCCACACCTTCGTTGCCCTTGCCGCCCGCACCGGTCGGCCAGTTCACCGCSGTGCCTTCACCRACCTTGGMCTTCCASTCGGCGTTCACCTTGCTCAGGTAGTTGGTGAAGATGAAGCTGGTGCCCGAACCATCGGCGCGGCGAACCACGGCGATGTCGGCGTCCGGCAGTGCGACGCCCGGATTCAGCGCGCCGATCGACGCGTCGTTCCACTTCGTCACTTTGCCCAGGAAGATGTCGCCCAGCACCTGGCCGGTGAGCTTCAGTTGGCCAGGGTTCAGGCCCTTGACGTTGATCACCGGCACCACGCCGCCGATCACCGTGGGGAACTGGAACAAACCGTCAGCGGCCAGCTCTTCGTCCTTCAGCGGCATGTCGGACGCGCCRAAATCGACCGTCTTGGACTTGATCTGCTTGATGCCGGCACCCGAGCCGACCGACTGGTAGTTGATGCGTGCGCCGCTCGCCTTGTTGTAGGCATCAGCCCACTTGGCATAGACAGGGGCCGGGAACGAGGCACCGGCGCCGGTGACGTCCTGGGCGAAAGCAACTGGCGCCAGCGCGATCGCGGCAATACCAACCCACAGGGGGCGAACAAGGGAAGTC
>NZ_JBFUGE010000464.1:0-4738 GCF_056403075.1 Ideonella sp. P3_A4
TGTCGAAGCTGTGGCTGTGGGCGCCAGAGCTGCCCGTGGTGCCAGCGTGGTTGTGCGCACCGGCGTTGCCGCTGCTCGCCGTGTGAGTGTGGGCGCCGCTGCTGGCGCTGCTTGCCGTGTGGGCGTGRCCGCCTGCGGCTGCGCTTGAGGCGGCGTGGTTGTGGGCCTGGAAGGCGGCCGCCTGCTCGCTGCCGAAGATGCGGTTGCTATCCACGCCGCGGCTATCGTCCCACGCGCGGCTGAAGTTGCCGCGATCGTCGGGCAGGTTGAAGGTCGAGCTGCCGTTGCCTGCGCCATAGGTCGTGCCGATGGCGGCGAATAGCGCGGCGTAGGTGGTGCGGCTGACTGCGGCGCCGTTGCACTTCAGCCAGCCCGTGGGGATGGCCGACCGGTAGAACTCGCCCTTCATGCCGATGGGTGCCGCCTTCGCCAGAAGGGCATCGACGTCGGCCTTGGAGTAGATCTCCAGGTTCGTGCGGGCAGTCGCCTTGTTGACCACATCCGACAGGTTGTTCTGACGCTGYAGGGGAATGCCTGCCATGCCCTGCGGTTCGTTCTGCGCGGCGATCAGCTCGTGGGCGCCGCTGACGGGTGTGTTCAGCGTCAGTCGCGTGTCGACCTCTGGGTCCGGCGTCCAGTCACCGGGCGGCAGGCGCAGGCCGTCGACGTAGAGGACCAGGCCGAGCGTGGTGGTCTGGGTCAGGTTGACGACGGACTGGCCGTTAACGAGCTGCTGCACCTCTTCGATCGGGTCAACCACGACCGAGGCCACGTCGGGATCGGACCAGACGACGTCGCCGTCGTCGTTGCTCGCCTTGGCCAGGACCTGGCCGGTCGTGCCGCCGGGCAGCAAGAAGGCGGGATTGATGGTGTTGAGCACCCACTGCTGGCTGGCCACCGCCACGTTCGGGTCGATCTGCAGGGTGACGATGTCCGCGTTGGCCACGGCGAATTTAAGACGCACGACGGCGTCCGAGGTGGCGCCTTCGTCGAGCACGGGCTTGTAAACGTCCGGCAGGTTGCCGTAGGCGTACAGGCCGGCGTTGGCATCGATCACCCCGACCTCGCGCAGCACGAAGCCGCCCTCGGCCGCGGGGATGATGCCCTCGACGGTGAACATGCCGGGCGGGTCGCTCGGCTCCTGGTAGACGCGGTTGATGGGGGCGCGGTAGACCTCGCGCGCGAGCTGTGTGGCCTGTGGGTCGGGCGTGACGGGCACGCCGCCGCCATCGCCCCAGACCATGTGGGTGAGCAAGATGGGCGAGCCGGTGGCCTCGGCCTCGGCGTTCGCGGCCAGGCCGTAGTCGGTGTGGATGCTCTGGTAGAGGGCCATGGGGTTGCGGCTAGAACGAGGAGAACGGAGCCATTGGTGGCGTGAAGTCGGCGGTGTAAACGGCCGACTCGCATACGCGGATCTCGTCGAGGTGGCCGGCCAGGCCGTTGGCGCCAGACAGGTCCGCGCCGAAGGCGAAGGTGGTGGTTTGGATCTTGGTGTCGGCCAAGGTGTTGGAGGCGACGAGTCGGCCGCCGATGTACAGGCGGAACTCGCCAGCTTCCCGCACGAGCGCCACGTGGGTCCAGACGTCGCTCGGGATTTCAGTGGCCGCGCTGGCGGCGATCGCGGTCACCACCACGTCGCCGGCGCCATTGAAGAGGGCCGTGAGGCGGTGGGGCACGGTCGAGCCCGAGCGGGCGAGCCAGACACTGTTGCCGAGCTGCGCGTAGCGGGCATCGGCGGTGGAGCCGGCGGCTGCCGGGTTGACGAATAGCTCCACCGTGAAGTCGGATAGGCGAGGTGGCTCGTTCTGAAGTTCGGCGGTGATCCAGCCCGCACCATCCAGCACGATCGAGCCGCCGAACCTGCCTTCGTAGTAGTCGATCGCCGCGTTGCCGTTGGGCATGCACAGCCAACGCGTCGGCGAGGCGTTACCCAGCGTGCCGTCTGGGCCATCGACATCGAGGTGCATCAGCAGCAACGGCGTCGGCTGCGGGTCGGGTAGCTCGCCGCCATAGTCGAGCTGAATGTTGAAGCCCATAATCGGCGCACCGGCCGTGTACAGCGTGGTGCGCGACTGGACCTCGAGGCGCAGTTCGTCGAGATGAGAGCGGACGTTCTTCGTGCGCTCGATGAGCGCAAGCAGCAGATCGAGCTGTTGCTGGCTGAAGCCGGCGCCCTCCGCGGTGATGACCAGGTCGTAGGTGTAGGGCGTGCCAAGCGGGACTTGGTTGAACCACTCGATGACCTGAGCGCCCAGGCCCATGCTTTCGACTGTCGAGACGACGGCGCCGATGGTGCCCTTGGTGCGTTTGACCGCCAGGGCCGACGTGATGGCGGCGCGCTTTTGCGCCTCGGTCCAGGTGACGTCCCATTCCTCGACGCCGAAGGCCCAGGCGAGCCAGGGCAGCATGTGGCTGGCGCAGCGTTGGGGCGACCATTCGTCGCGGATCTCCACGGGCAGGCTTGTCGCGCGCTCGGCGGCGAGGCTCGTCTGGCGCAGCAGCTCGGTGGCGCTGGGGGGCAGGAGGTGATCAGCCAATTTCCGGCCCCGCGGTCAGGGTGATGCTCAGGCAGTGCGAAGCCTGCCCCTCGGCGACGACGATGTCGGCCAAGGGCGAAGCGAGCTGAACGCGTGTGACGCCGGGCTGGTGCAGCGACTGGTAGATGCCAGACAGGCTCGCGCCCTGGTTCAGGCGCCTTGCACCGCCCACATAAGCCTGGCAGGCGGCCAAAGCCGCCAGGCGGATGGTCTCCGCGTCAGGGCCGTTGGACACCACCAGGTGACCCTGAACGGTGTACGTGACGATGCTGGCCGACAGCACGGTGACGTGGTCGGTCATGGGCCGCACGGTGTCGGCATCGAGCGCCTCGGCGACGGTGATCAGCAGCTCGGGCGGTGCAGTGCCATCGCCGGCGTAGGCGAGCACGTAGACGGTGACGTAGCCCGGGGCCGGGCTGGAGGCAGCAGCGTCCTGGACTTCGGCCGAGGCGGTGCGCGCGTGGTACTCGTAGCTGGCCGCGCTGCCGGCGGTGCTGAAACGCTCAAGCGACAGCAAGATGCGGGTGCGGAAGTCCGTGTCCGCCTCCATCACGTCGTCCACCGGCGGGATGGCGTCCGGGTCGCCTGGGGTGAGCACCAGGCGCGGGATGCCGTAGTTGGCGCCGATCTGGTCCAGGTCGGTGCCGGCGGCGTAGGCCAGCATGACCGCCTTGGACGCTTCGTTGATGCGCTGGCGCAGCAGCAGCTCACGGTAGGCGACCACCTGCAGCAGTGCAGTGACCGGCTCCGATTCGAGATCGAGCAGGTCGGCGAGCTCGGGCAGGCGGGCGATGGCGTCGGCCTTCAGCTCGGCCAGGATCGTCTCGAAGCCGAGCGCGTCGATGATGGCTGGCGGGGCCAGCAGGGACAGGTCGATCATGCGGAGGCCTGCAGATGGATCGGAAGACGCAGCGCGAGCAACTGCTTGGGGCCGTCCGGCGGAACGTAGGTGCCTTCGAGTACCAGCTCGGCGGTGCCCGGGGTGGCGCCACTCGCCAATTGCCCGAGCTGCACGCGGCTGATGCGCAACCGCGGCTCCCACCGCATCAGCGCACCGGCGACAGCCGCGAACAGGCGCACGCGGGTCGTGGGGTTGTCGGGCTGGTCGATCAGCTCGGGCAGCAGGCTGCCGAAGCTGCGGCGCATGACGCGCGAGCCGACCGGGGTGAAGAGGATGGTGGCGATGGACTGGCGCAGGTGGGCCATGTCCGACAGCGCGGCACCCGAGGTCGCGCTCATGCCGATGGCGGTGCTCATGCCGGCGGGTCCGTCTTCGCCAGGCCGCGATCGATGCCACCGTGCGTGTGGTTGATCAGGCTGATGCCGCCAGCGACCACGTCGCCCGTGGCGTGCATGTGGCCGTTGAGTTGAATCGGGCCGTTCCAGGTGGTGGCGTCGGCGTTGACGGTGAGATGGTCGACGTTGATCGTTCCGCCGGTACCCGTGACCGTGAAGCTGCTGCTGGGCGGCAGCGCTGCACTGAGGGCATGGCTGGCGTGGTCGTAGGTCAGCGTCGCACCGTCCGGGTAGTGGGTGGTGTGCACCGAGGCGCTGCTGCTGGGCGCCGCAGCGCTGGCGCTGTAGAGGCCGACGATGGCGACCGCCGCCGCTGTGTCGCCGCCGGGGCTCAGCAGCAGGCATTGCTCGCCGACGGTGGGTGGGCTCCAGTGCTGGGTCTCGCCGGCGCGCTGGGCGAACCAGGGCACCCAGTTGCTGAGCAGCTCGCCGGATTTGACGCGGCAGCGCGCAGCACCCAGGTCCACCTCGGCGATGGTGCCGTAGCGCAGCAGCTGCTCAAGGCGGCGGATCAGTTCGGTGACAGTGACACCCTGCATGCCGGCATGGTGCCGAAGTGCGTCGCGCGAGACACGCGTGTGCTGGATGGCAGGCGACGTGCAGACCCGTGTATTCCGGTCGCTCTGGCCGACGCGACGCGGGTCGCCCCGGCCAGCCACGCGCCGCCATCCTGGCGCCTCGCGTCTGTCGCCCGCCACACCCCCAAAGGAGGGATGTCGTGCAGCTAGCGTGGCCTGCTCAATGTCGCGCTTTCAACGACTCGTCAGGAGGCGTCCCGGTGCCAAGCTCCACGCAACGCTTTGTTCGTCCCCTCAAGCGGGTGTCGCAGTCCAAGCCTGCTGGCGGCGGCAAGAACGACAAAGCCTTCCCGTTCGCCAAACTGGCGGCCGCGTTGACCTTCCTGG
>NZ_JBFUGE010000465.1:0-4730 GCF_056403075.1 Ideonella sp. P3_A4
GCCCAGCACCCGGTGGCGTCGCATCCTGTCACCGTCAACGTCGGATCGGTGCGGGTTGGCACGACCGGCGCTGTGGTCGTGGGCGTTGGAGCTGGCGTGGGGCTGGCGACTGTCGGGCGTGTCGGCGACACAGGCGCCACCGTGATCGGGGTCTGCATGGTCCGTTGCGACGGCGGCGGCCCGCTGGTGCCACCGCCCAGGCAAATGCGCGCCGCCCGTTCACGCATGGCCAGCAGCGCTGCGGGCGATGGGCCGGCGGCGGAGGCCGGCTGCTGGACGCTCTTCGCCGACAGGGCGGCCGATTCCTGGGCTTGCACGGCTGCCAGCGCTTGCCGGCACGCCGGGGACTGGGTGGTGTCGGCCATGGCGGGCGGTACCGGTGTCTGGGCCTGGCACCAAGGCGCAGTCAACGCCCAAGCCAGCATCAGCAGGTGGCGGTGAGTGGATCGGGGAGGGCTATGGCGATTGGGCATGGCAACGCGGGCGAGCAGATCTCGATCACGAGGCAGCAAACGATGTTCCCTCTTGGCCCCGGAAGGCCTCAGAAACGACAAAGCCGCCAGGTTCGACCCTGGCGGCTTGGCGGAGAAGAAGGTGACGAGCCTTGCCCCGGCACTGGTCACAACAGTTAGGGCTGCTTGGTTCCCCATCTGACCCGGTTGGCCGTGCTTCCATGCGAGGAGGCCCGTCACCGCAGATTGTAAGCGAGGCCCATCACCCCTTCGGGCGGCGGAGGCTTCAATCGATCGCGAGCCAGAGCAAACCGGTGGCCAGACCGAGTGCGCCGACAGGCACGCCCCAGCGTTCCAACCGCGAGACCGCTTCGCCCGCCACCACCTCCACCGGCACCGGCGTGTCTTCGAGCACGCGGTGGGTGACCGAATCTTCCAGCATGCGCGTGATCGAGTTCTTGCGCGCCGTGCCCATCACGATGTGGTGGGCGCGCAGGTGCTTGGCGGTCTGGCAGATCGCGTGGGCGCGGTCACCGATCATCCAGTGCGTCTGGTAGGGCACGCCGGTGCGGTCGAGCAACGCCTTGGCATCGGCCATTGCAGCGTCGGCCTGGGCGTGGTGCCACGCGTTGCGGTCGTGCCGGCTGAGGTAGCGCGCCACGTGGCGCGACAGCGTCGGCTGCACGTTCAACAGGTGCAGCTCCAGCTCGTGGTCACGCTGGTATTCGGCCATTGCATGGCGCACCGCGCGCAGTGCGTTGGTCGAGTTGTCGATCGGCACAAGAACTCTGAGCATCTTGGTGTCTCCTGGCAGGACGCTGGGCTGGGGCGGGCGGGTGTCGGGGGGCGTGCTGACACCGAGCGGCAACTGCGGCGCCAATTCGGCCAGCCGCGCATGGATGCGCGATTCGAGCTGGCGGTGGTTCTTTACAAAGCCGGCCCACAGCACCACCGGGATGGCCAGCCAGGCGGCCGCGTGCACGGCAGGGTTGTCATCCAGCCATGGCTTGACCAGCGGCTCGCCGGTGATCATCTTGATCGCGGTCCAGACCAGCACGCCGGCACCGAGGTAGACGACGGCCGGGTAGCGGTCGACCACCTTCAGCACCAGTGTGCTGCCCCAGACGACGATCGGCACGCTGATCAACAGCCCGGTGACGACGAGCAGGTAGCTGCCGTGTGCGGCGCCGGCCACGCCCAGCACGTTGTCCAGGCCCATCACCGCGTCGGCGATCACGATCGTGCGCATCGCGCCCCAGAAGGTGGTGGCCACGGGGCCGTGCTCGTTGCCGTCTTTTTCTTCCGGCAGCAGCAGCCGGTAGGCGATCCAGACCAGCAGCGTGCCACCCACCGCCATCAGGCCGGGGATCTGCAGCAGCCAGACCACGAGGACGGTCATCAGGCTGCGCACGCCGATGGCCCCGACAGCGCCCCAGACGATGGCGCGTTTTTGCAGGTGGGCGGGCAGGGCGCGTGCGGCCAGCGCGATGACGATGGCGTTGTCGCCGGCCAGCACGATGTCGATCACGACGATGGCCAGCAGCGCGGACAGGAATTGGGGGATGTCCATGCGCCGATGCTGCGAGCGCGCCGAGCCGTGTTCATTGCAAATCGCGATGCATTGCAAATTGCGATGGGTCGCCGCCGATCTGGCTGACCGGGGGCATGCGTGCTACAACTGGGGCGTGCCGCGCCGAAAGGCGTGGCCTGCCGCAAAGCGGGAGTAGTTCCGCGCCCGGTGCGCCGGGCGTGACGCCTCGTCGTCAATACGGGCCCTTGTCTTTGGCAAGCAGCCCCGGCGAGCGGGAGCCGGCCAACCGGTCGGCTTGAACCAGACCTTTGCCTTCCGATCGTTGGACCGAGGAATGGCAATGGACTCTTCGCAAGGTCGCGCGGTGACCGCCCCCCGTCGCTACATCCGCCACGGCATGCTGCCGCAGTTGGCCGCCTTCGAGGCGGTGGTCCGGCTGGGCAGCGCCACCCGCGCCGCCGAGGCGCTGTGCATGGCGCAGCCCACCCTGTCGGGCCATTTGCGCAAGCTCAGCGAGGCCTTGGGCGTTCGGCTGTTCGAGCTGCAAGGCAAGCGGCTGGTGCCGACCGATGCGGCGCGCGTCCTGCTGGCCAGCACTCGCGATGCGTTTGCCGCCTTCGAGCGCTGCGAGCAGGCGCTGGCGGGCATGCGGGCTTCGGGCCGGCGCGAGCAGGCGCACTGATCGATCGGCCCGTGTGGATTTCGTTACGAGTCGAGTGGCAGTCAAGGCTATGCTGCCGCCGGCGCGATATGCGCACCCCTCTCTGGAGCCTAACGAATGAAGTTCACACACACCCTGGCCGTCGCGGCCATGCTTGCAGCCGTTTCCCTGCCGTCGTTTGCTGCCCAGCCGCACATGGAACAGGCGCTGGCGTACCTCGAACAGGCTCGTGCCAGCCTGCAGCAAGCCAGTGCAGACAAGGGTGGCAATCGCGTCGACGCGATCCGCGCGGTCGACAAGGCGATCAACGAGGTCAAGCGCGGCATCGATTACGACCGCACGCACCAGAAGCCGGGCGAGCAGTTCAAGCGCTGAGCGTTCGGGCTGGCGCCGAACGAAGACGGGCGGCGACCAGCCGCCCGTGTGTTTTCAGCGCAGTTGCAGGTCGTCGTCGCCGAAGCGGATGTTCAGCGGCTCGATCAGCAACTGCTTCTCACCGGCCTCGACGCGGCCTGCAACCAGCGCATCAATGCCCTGGGCCTTGGCGATCGCGACGGTGCGATCGGCGTCTTCAGCCGCCACGAACAGTGCGAAGCCGGCGCCCATGTTGAGCGTCGAATAGGCCTCGCGGTCGTCCTGCTGCGCGTGTTGCTGGATGAACTTCAGCACCGGCGGCACGGCGGGCAGCGCATTGATGCGATAGGTCAGCGTGCTCGGGTGGCGCAGCAGCTTGCGCCAGCCGTGGCCGGTGATGTTGGCGCAGTAGTGCATCGAGATGCCCGCCTTGGCCAGCGCCTCGGTGACCGGGCTGTACAGCGAGGTCGGCGCCAGCAGTGCGTCGCCATAGCTCAGGCCCGGTGCGACTTCGGTGAGATAACCATTCGGCAGCCGCTCGACCAGCTTGCGCGCCAGGCTCAGGCCGTTGGCGTGGATGCCGCTCGAAGCCAGCATGACGATCGCATCGCCCGGCGCCAGCGCGTCGCCGACGCTCAGGCGGGTCTTCGGGTTGATGATGCCGGTGCACGACGCGGCGAGGTCGATGCGCCCACCTTCGACGATGCCGGCCAGCGCCGGCGTTTCGCCGCCGCCCCAGGCCACCTGGCACACATCGCAGGCCTTCTTCCAGCCTTCGACCAGGGCTTGTGCGCGTTGCGCGTCGCCGAACCAGTCGCTGCCGCCGGCGGCCCAGTAGGCCTGCACGACCAGTGGCGTCGCGCCGACGGTGATCAGGTCGTTGACCGCCATCGCGATGGTGTCTTGCGCGATGCCGGCGTAGTAGCTGTTGCCCGTCAGCGCCTTCATCTCGTCGGCCACCAGGGCCTTCGAGCCCAGGCATTCGACGATGCTGGCGAGGTAGAACGGGCCCACATCCACCACATAGGCCGATTCGCCGCGCGAGGCCTTCACCTCGGAGAAACCGTGCCCGGCCAGGTGGCCGGCGGTGGCCGCGGCGGCGCGCTGCGCGGCGACCTTCAGCGGGTCGATCAGGTCGTAGTTGACGCCGGCCTGTTCATAGCTCAGCGTGCCTGGGTTGGAGGGGGTGGAACTCATGGGGGCGGATTATCCGCTAGCCCGTACACCCGGCGCCGGGGTGCCGGCGCGCCTGTCAATGACCCCGCGCGAATACCCTCGATCGCCGCCGTTGGCACGGTGCTCCCCTCGTAGAATGCCTCGCATGAGCTATGTCGTCCTGGCGCGCAAATACCGTTCGCGCAACTTCGAGGAAATGGTCGGCCAGGACCACGTCGTGCGCGCGTTGACGCATGCRCTCGAGCAAGGGCGGCTGCACCACGCCTACCTGTTCACGGGCACACGCGGGATCGGCAAGACCACCGTGTCGCGCATCCTGGCCAAGTGCCTGAACTGCGTTGGGCCGGACGGCAACGGCGGCATCACCGCCAAGCCTTGCGGCGTGTGCACCACCTGCCGCGAGATCGACGCCGACCGCTACATCGATTACACCGAGCTCGATGCCGCCAGCAACCGCGGCATCGACGAAGCGCGCGACCTGATCGAACGCGCGTCGTACAAGCCCAGCGTCGGCCGCTTCAAGGTCTTCATGATCGACGAAGCGCACCAGCTGACC
>NZ_JBFUGE010000466.1:0-4722 GCF_056403075.1 Ideonella sp. P3_A4
GACCACCACTTCGTCAAGCCTGTCGACGTGGACGCGCTGATGCATGTGCTGGCCGAAGCACAGGGCGCCTGAACCACATTCGGCTGGACAGCGGCCACTAAATCTTTGCTTGCATGGCGGCGGAGCGCCCCGCACAGTCCAGCCGAAGCCATTTCAGATGCCTTGCCGATGACCAACACGCCGCCCGCCGCCCCGCGCCTGAAGCTGCCACTGCGGCCTGCCGACCTGCGCGGGCTGTCGCGCCTGGGCGTGGACGCCGTCGTCGGTGTGACCGATCTGGTCGAGGCCATGCACCACACCATCGCGTCGTTCACCGGCATCGCCGGCCAGGCGCCGGCGGGCCGGCCCAAGGGCATCACGGGCTTTGTCTACCGCGCGGTGCGTGGCACCACCCGCACCATCGGCGATGGGCTGGACGCGCTGTGGGGCGCCCTGCCTTTCGACACGCGCCTGTCGACCCCCGAGCGCGAGGCTTTCGTCGCCGCGCTGAACGGTGTCTGGGGCGACCACCTGGCGGGCACCGGCAACCCGCTGGCCATCCCGATGTCGTTGCGCATCGACGGCCGCCCGTACCGCGAAGCCCTGCCCGCCACCGTTACCGGCAAGCTGCTGGTGTTGGCGCACGGGCTGACGATGAACGACCTGCAATGGTCACGCCGCGGCCACGACCATGGCCAGGCCTTGGCGCGCGACCTGGGCTTCACGCCCGTCTACCTGCACTACAACACCGGCCGGCATGTCTCGCAGAACGGGCGCGAGTTCGCCGCGCTGCTGGACGATTTGGTGGCGAACTGGCCGGTGCCGGTGGAAGAGCTGGTGATCGTCTGCCACAGCATGGGCGGCCTGGTGACCCGCAGCGCTTGCAGCCTGAGCGAGCAACGGCCGTGGCGCGCTCACCTCAGCAAGCTGGTCTTTTTGGGCACGCCGCACCATGGGGCGCCGCTCGAACGCGGCGGCCGGCTCGTCGACACGCTGCTGAGCATCAGCCCCTACGTGGCGCCTTTTGCCCGCCTGGGCAAGACCCGCAGCGCCGGCATCACCGACCTGCGCTTTGGCAACGTGCAAGACGCCGACTGGCAGCAGCGCGACCGCTACGACCAGAAGCGCGACGACCGGCAACCCACGCCGCTGCCCGAAGGCGTGTCATGTCACCTGGTGGCCGCCACCACGTCCGAACATGCGACCAGCCTGCGCAGCGCCACGGTGGGCGACGGGCTCGTGCCACTGGCCAGTGCGCTGGGCGAGCACAGCGACCCGAAGCGTGCGCTGAAGATACCCAAGAGCCGCCGGATGATCGTGAMCTCGGCCAACCACTGGGACCTGCTCAGCCGCGACGACGTCTACCAGCAGCTGCGCGCCTGGTTGGCCTGAGCGCGCTGAGGGCCGTCAGCGCCGCGCCGTCCTGAAAGGCCGCGGTGGCGCGTCGAGTGGTTCGCTGGCCAGGCGCTCGYATTCCGCGATCACCTGGGCCCCCAGCAGCAGCAAGGTGGCACCGATCTCCAGGCTCAGCAGCACGGCAATCGCCGTCGTCAGCGAGCCATACACCGCGCTGATCTGCGACAAGGTGGCGAAGTACCAGACCAGCAGGTGGCGCGACAGCTCCCACAACAAGGCCGCCACCACCGCCCCGAGCAAGGCATGCCGCAGCGACAGGCTACCCACCGGCATCACCATGTAGATCGACGCGACCACGAACACCTCGCCCGCCAGCCCGAGCAGGTACAGCAGCAGGCCCGAGAAGCCGTGCAGCGACCAGCTGTGGCCCAGCAGCTCCACGGATTCCTGCCCCAGGACCTGCAGGCTGCCGGCCACCAGCGTGACCATCAGCAGCCCGAGCCCGAGGCACAGGATGTAGCCATACGGGATGACCGCCGAGACCATGAAGTGGCGGCGCCGTATCGCCACCCGGTGATGGAAGATCACCGACATCGCGTTCTCCAGCACGGTGAAGGCCAGCGAACTGAAGAACAGCATCGTGCCCAGCAATACCCAGCCAATGACGCCGCGGTTGGCGAGGAAGCGCGCCAGCTCGGCGACGATCGCCGCCGACTGCCCCGGCACCAACCATTCGAGGTAGCGGCCCACCGTCTGCAACAGCTCGGCTTGGTCGACGTAGTGGGACAGCGCAATGACGCTGATGATCAGCAAGGGCACGATCGACAGCAGCGCGTAGTAAGCGACCGCCCCGGCGAGGAGCAGCCCCTGGTTGGCGCGAAATGCCTTCAGCGCCCGCAGCGCGAACGTCCACGGGTGCTGGAGAACTTGTGCGGCTTGGTTGCCGAGAACTTGCATCGATGCGGTGCCTCAAGGTGCGTGACGCGGGGCCAACCCGGTTGGGTCGGTTGCCCACGTGTACCACCAGAGACTGGCCCCGGCAAATGGCGAGCCAGCAGAGGCCGCATCGACAGGCATCAACCGTGTACAGCCCCCACAGCCATGCGCGCCGACAGGGCCGAGCCACGCGCGAGTAGAAACGCCTGCAGACGCGCCGGGTAATCCGCCCCCACGGCGCCCTGGACCGAGGCTCGCGCGGCCAGCGCTGTGCGCCAGCGGGCCAGCCGAGGCAGGCCGGCGAAGAAACCGAAGTCGTCGATGGTGTCGAAGACCTCGAAGTAGCGGAACACCGGCCCGAACACCGCGTCGACCAGGCTGAAGCGCTCACCGGCAAAGTACGGGCCTTGGCCAAGCGTGGCCTCCAACTGCTGCAACCGGCCACGGATGTCGCCAGCGCGTGCCTGCAAGGCGGCTTCGTCGGGCGCCGCGTAGAACGCGCCGATCGTGTTCAGCAGCGCCGAGCCAAACTCCATCCAACCACGGTGCACGGCCCGCTCCAGCGGATCGGCCGGATGCAGACGTGGGCCGTGGGTTTCGTCCAGGTACTCGCAGATGACCGCCGACTCGAACAAGGCGCGCTCGCCCACCTGCAGCACGGGTGTCTTGCCCAGCGGCGAGATCGCCAGAAACCAGGCCAGCTTGTGGGCCAGGTCGATGTCGCGCCGCTCGAACGCGACACCCTTCTCCGTCAGCACGATGGCCGCACGCTGCACGTAGGGGCACAACACGTGCGACACCAGGGTCAACGGTGCGCTCATGGCTGCACCTGCGCAATGCGAGGCACCAGTGCCTGGCTGCGCCGCACGGCCAGCGCGCCGTCCCCCAGCAGCCACAGCGCCACCGAGGCGACGATCAGGAACACCGGGTACTCCCAACCACCGTTCGGGCTGGTAAAGACCCAGCCGTTGGGCAGATGGACCCACGCCGCCGCGGCCATGATCGGCACCAGGGCCAGCGCTACCTGCCGGGCATAGATGCCGAGCACCAGCGCGAGACCGCCGAGCAGCTCAGCAGCAAAGACCGGGTAGGCCAGGAAGCCCGGATAGCCGACGCTGGCAAAGAACTGCGCCGTGCCCGGCAGCGTGAAGACGAACCACTTCAGCAAGGCGTGCGAGATCCACATCACGCCCAGGCTGAGGCGCAGCAAGGTGATGCCAAAAGGTACGGTGGTGTTCACGAGAGACTCCAGGGGTTTGAACGACATCCTCACTGTAGGATTGCAAGATCGCCATGAAAATTGGCGTCGGGACAAACAATGAATGCACGAGCGCAATACCAGTTGACGGCCGCTGACCTCGACGTCGTACTCGCCATGGTCCGCGCCGGCACCCTCGCCGACGCCGGCGAGCGCCTGGGTGTGGACGCGTCGACCGTGTTCCGCGGCCTGCAGCGCATCGAGCGTGGGCTGGGCGTGGCCTTGTTCGTGCGCTCACGCGCCGGCTACGCGGCCAACGAATTGGCCATGTCGCTCGCCGAGCAGGCCGAACAGGTGGAAACCGCGTTGGAAGCCGCCCGCTCGGCCGCGCAACTGCTGCCAGAGCAGGTCTCCGGCACGGTTCGCATCACGACGACCGACACGATCCTGCACGCCCTCGTCGCGCCTTCACTGGCCGCGCTGCACGCCCAGCACCCGCTGCTGAGCTACGAGCTGCACGCCGGCAACGAATTGGCCAGCCTGACCAAACGCGATGCCGACATTGCCGTGCGCGCCACCAAGCGCCCGCCGCAACACCTGGTCGGAAAGCTGGTCGGGCCACTGCGCGTGGCGCTGTACGCCGCCGCGAAAGGCCCGGTCAAGCGCTTTGCCGACGTGACCGCCGGCAAGGCCTTGTGGATCGCTCCGGACGACGCGCTGCCCGAGCACCCTTCCGTCGTCTGGCGCAAGCGCCACTTCCCGAAGGTGCTGCCCCACTACCGCGTCAACAGCATCCTCACGGTGATGGAGTTGATTGCGCTGGGCATGGGCGTCGGCGTGCTGCCGCTGTTCCTGGCCAAGACGCGCCCCGACCTGCGCCAGCTGACCGAGGCGCTGGAAGACAGCGAGACCGACCTGTGGCTGCTGACGCACCCCGAATCACGCCACCTGCGGCGCGTGGCCACGGTGTACAGCCACCTGTCGCGCACCCTGGTGCTGGACTGATGCCTGCCAGCGCATACTGGCGCCCCCGAACAGGAACCCTTCGATGCGAATTCTTTTCTCGATCGTCGGCCTGTTGATCGTGCTGGCCATCATTGGTTTCACGGTCAAGCAGCAGCTGAACACCCTTGCGCCCCCTGCCAATCCGGTGACCACGGGACCGGCCGACAACGCCGTGCCCGACACGTCGCCGATCACGTCGCCCGTCGCGACACCGCAGCAACAGGTGCAGAAAGTCCAGAGCGACGTCC
>NZ_JBFUGE010000467.1:0-4696 GCF_056403075.1 Ideonella sp. P3_A4
GCCCAGCAGCAGCCTGGAATATTCCCGCCTGAAGCTGGAAGCGGCCGCGGCGCTGGCCCGCACCATCCCGGAAACCAAGGCGACCAACAGCTACGTGAACCCGAACGGTGGCCGCATCTACGTTGACATCGGCAAGAGCACGAAGCGCAAGCGCTCGGGCTTCGAGATCGCCACCGACTTGCGAGACAAGGTGTCGCGCCTGGTCGGCGCCGAGTACGTGGTGCTGGACGACCTGAACAACGGCGCGCAGAAGCCGGTGCAGATCCGCTTCCACGGTGCCGACTCGCGCAAGCTGCAAGCAATCACGATGGAGTTCATGACCAAGCTGCGCCAGGTGCCGGGGGCGGTGGACGTTGGCCTGTCGGAACAGGATCCGCAGGACGAACTGAAGATCGAGCTGGACCGTGGCCTGGCCAACGCGCTGGGCATCTCGGTCAACGACGCGGCGCAGGCGCTGCGCGTGGCGTTTGCCGGTGTCGAGGTTGGCGACTGGGTCGACCCGAGCGGCGAAACCCGCGATGTGGCCGTTCGCCTGCACCCGGAAGACCGGGTCGACGCCAGCAACATCGAACGCCTGCCGATCACCGTGACCGGCGCCAACATGGTGGTGCCGCTCGACCAGATCGCCACCGTGAGCATGGGCAAGGCGCCGTCGCAGATCCAGCATACCGACAGCAAGCGGATGATCGCCGTGTCGGCCAACGCACAGGGCCGCTCGGCCGGCGAGGTGACGAGCGACGCGATGAAGATCGCCAAGGCCATGACCTTCCCGCCCGGCTATGGGCTGGAGTTGGGCGGAGCGTCGAAAGACCAGCAAGAGGTCTTCGGCCGCATGCTGGCGGCACTGATCATGGGCATCTTGCTGATGTACCTGGTGCTGGTGGTGCAGTTCAGCTCGTTCACGGCGCCGGTGCCGGTGATGCTGTCGCTGTTGTTCACCCCGATCGGCGTGGTGCTGGCGCTGCTGGTCACCAAGAGCACGCTGAACCTGATGAGCTTCATCGGGATCATCATGCTGGTCGGCCTGGTCGCCAAGAACGCCATCCTGCTGCTCGACGCAGCGCGGGTGCAGGAGGCCGAGGGCGTGCCGCGTGAAGACGCGCTGATCGCTGCCGGCCAGCGGCGCTTGCGGCCGATCCTGATGACCACCTTCGCGCTGATCGCCGGCATGCTGCCGGTGGCCATTGGCGTCGGTGAAGGTGGTGAGTTCTACCGCCCGATGGCCGTGGCCATCATCGGCGGGATGATCACCTCGACCTTCCTGACGCTGCTGGTGATCCCGAGCATCTACGACTCCATCGAGATCCGTCGYGACCGGCTGATGGGCTGGTTGCAGCGCCGGCGCAAGCCGGCAGACCCCAAGCAGGTTGTGGTCTGATCGACCGCCGGGCCGCCTTMGGGCGGCCTTTTTCTTGGTCGGCCGCTCAGCGCTGCGCCGGAATCACCGGTGTGGCAACGCGCACGTCGCCGCATTGCGCGCGGTGACGCAAGGCATGGTCCATCAGCACCAGCGCCAGCATCGCCTCGGCGATCGGCGTGGCACGGATGCCGACACAGGGGTCGTGGCGGCCGAAGGTCTCGACAGTCGCCGGCTGGCCGTCCAGGTCGATCGATTGGCGCGGTGTGCGGATCGAGCTGGTTGGCTTGATCGCGATCGAGACGCGGATGTCCTGGCCGGTGGAGATGCCGCCCAGCACGCCGCCGGCGTTGTTGCTGGCAAAGCCCGCGGGCGTCAGCTCGTCGCCGTGCTCGCTGCCGCGCTGGCGCACCGAGCCGAATCCGGCGCCGATCTCGACACCCTTGACCGCGTTGATGCCCATCATCGCGTAGGCGATGTCAGCATCGAGCTTGTCGAAAAGCGGCTGGCCCCAGCCCGGCGGCAGGCCGGAGGCCTCGACATACAGCCGCGCGCCGACCGAGTCGCCGGCTTTGCGCAGCGCGTCCATGTAGTCTTCCAGCTCGGTGATGCCGCTGGCGGTGGCCGCAAAGAACGGGTTCTGGCCAACCTGAGCCCAGTCATCGACCGGGATCTCGATCTCGCCCAGCGCTGTCATGCAGCCCCGAATCGAGATGCCAAAGTGTTCGTGCAGCCACTTCTTGGCCACCGCGCCGGCGCCAACCATCGGCGCGGTCAGCCGGGCCGAGCTGCGGCCGCCGCCTCGCGGGTCGCGGATGCCGTACTTGTGCCAGTAGGTGTAGTCGGCGTGGCCGGGGCGGAAGGTCTGGGCGATGTTGCCGTAGTCCTTGCTGCGCTGGTCGGTGTTGCGGATCAACAGGCAGATCGGCGTGCCGGTGGTCTTGCCTTCGTAGACGCCGGACAGGATCTCGACCGCGTCCGGCTCGTTGCGCTGGGTCACGTGGCGCGAGGTGCCGGGCCGGCGCTTGTCCAGGTCGGGCTGGATGTCGGCTTCGGACAGCGCCATGCCGGGTGGGCAGCCGTCGATCACGCAGCCGATGGCTGGGCCGTGGCTTTCGCCGAAATTGGTGACGGTGAAAAGCTCGCCAAAGCTGCTGCCGGACATGAAGACCCTTGTGGCGGCGCTGCGCCACGAAGCGGCGCATGCCAATGCTGCGGAAAAGTCGACCCTGATTTTATCGGCGGCCCTCGTTTTGGCCGCCGTTCGTGACCGCGGCGTGAAAAAGCCGGTGTTTACCGGCTGCCTTCGCTCAATAGCCTTGAGCGATTGCCGGCAAAGTGGTGACCTACCCTTCCTGTTGTATCGCTTTGATCTCGCCGTCCGTTCCCGCCGCCCCGTTGTTGCCCGCCTGGCCCTGGCTAGCGCTGGCTGCTGCGGCCTTGGCGGCGCTGGCCAGCGTCGGCTGGCGGGCCTACCGGCGGGCACAACTGCAAGCCCAGCAGGCCACGGCCGGCGAGCGCCTGACCGACGCGATGCTCGACCACAGCTCTCAGCTGATCGGCCTGCTGTCACCGCAAGGCCTGGTGCTGCGGCTGAACCAGGCGGCGCAGGATTGGCTGGGCCCGGCCGCCCCCGCGGCGACCGGCAAACATCTTTGGGCACTGCCTGCCTGGCTGCACGCGCCGGCCGATGCCGACAGGCTGCGCCACGCGGTGGCCCGCGCCGCGGAAGGCCGCCCCCAGAACATCGAAGTCGGCGTGGCCACGCAAGCCGGCCCGCGCCGGGTGGAGTTGTCGGTTCGGCCGATGCGCCGCGCGGGCGACCTGACCGGCGACACGAGCACGGCTCACTTGCTGGTCGAGGCCCGCGACGTGACGATGCGGCGCCTGGCCGAAGACAAGATGCGCCTGGCCGCCGCGGTGTTCGAGCAAGCCCGCGAAGGCATCATGATCACCGACACGCGCGGCGTGATCGTCACCGTCAACCAGGCCTTCTGCACCATCACCGGTTTCGAGGCCGAAGACGTTGTCGGCCAGTACCCGGCGATGCTGACCGCGTCGCTGGAAGACTCCGGCCTGCCGCGCCGCATGCGCCGGGCGCTGCTGCGCAGCGGCCACTGGCACGGCGAGTTGCGCAGCACGCGCAAGAACGGCGAGCACTTCACCGCCTGGGTGTCCCTGAGCCGCCGGCGCGACGCCAGCGGCGAAGTGAGCCACCTGATCGGCATCGTCAACGACATCACCCGATCGAAAGACGCCGAGCAGAAGCTGTTGCGCCAGGCCCATTTCGACGCCCTGACCGAGCTGCCCAACCGCCATTTGCTGGAAGACCGGCTGGGCGTGGCACTGGTGGCGGCACAGCGGCAAAAGGACACACTGGCGCTGCTGTTCATCGACCTGAACCAGTTCCGCCACATCAACGACAACTTCGGCCACCGCACCGGCGACGCCGTGCTGCTGGAGATGTCGCACCGGCTGCGCGACAACCTGCGCGACACCGACGTGGTGGCCCGCGTCGGCGGCGACGAATTCGCCGTGCTGCTGCCCAGCACCCAGGCCGAAGGCGCTGCCCAAGTCGCCAACAAGCTGCTGGAGCACGTGGCCCAGCCCTGCATGGTCGGCGAGCACGAGCTGAGCCTGACGCTGTCGATCGGCGTGGCGATGTACCCGGCCGACGGCGACACGGTCGAAGAGCTGACCCGTTGTGCCGACACCGCCATGTACCGCGCCAAGCTCGAAGGCCGCGGCACCTACCAATTCTTCACCGCCGGCATGCAGCAGCGCTCAATGCGCCAGCTGCAGCTGGAGGCCGCCCTGCGCCGCGCCGCCGAACGCGACGAACTGCTGCTGCACTACCAACCGCAGCTGGACGCGCGTACCGGCGCCGTGTTGGGCGTCGAAGCGCTGGTGCGCTGGAAACACCCCGAGCTGGGCATGGTGTCTCCGGGCGAATTCATTCCGCTGGCCGAAAGCAGCGGCCAGATTCTGGCGATTGGCGAATGGGTGATGCGCACCGCCGTGCGCCAGACCAAGACCTGGCTCGACGCCGGGCTGGGCGAGCTGGTGGTGGCCGTGAACCTGTCGGCGATCCAGTTCCGCGACCCGGGCCTGCCCGAGCTGGTCAAGGCCATCCTCGAAGAAGCCCAGTTGCCGCCGAGTTGCCTGGAGCTGGAGCTGACCGAAAGCGTGGCGACCGGCAACCCGACCGCCGCAATCGCGATGATGGACCGCCTGCACGCGCTGGGCGTGCGCCTGTCGATCGACGATTTCGGCACCGGGTATTCATCGCTGAACTACCTGAAGCGCTTCCGCATCCACACGCTGAAGATCGATCAGAGC
>NZ_JBFUGE010000468.1:0-4696 GCF_056403075.1 Ideonella sp. P3_A4
GAGCGATGCTTGCGTCAGCCAGAAGGTGACGCGACGCTTCGGGTCGGTGACATTCAGATCGACCAGCGCCACCACGCAGGCGGCCACCAGCAGCAGGATCTCGGGGTAGGCGACGAGCCAGTTCATTTGGGTCATGGGGAGCGCTCCGGCGTCGGCCTCAGGGCAGCTTGGGCAGTTTTGAGTTGGCCACGTGCTGCAGCAGCTCGTTCACGGACACGTGCATCACATCGGTGAAGGGTTTCGGGTACAGGCCCATGACCATCACCGCAACGGCCAGCATGGCCATCATCAGGAACTCACGGGCGTTCAGGTCTTGCAGTTCCTTCACGTCGCCGTTGGCCACGTCGCCGAAGTAGACGCGCTTGTACATCCACAGCGTGTAGGCGGCACCGAAGATCAACGCGGTGGCGGCCAGCGCGCCGAGCCAGAAGTTCACCTTCACCGTGCCCAGGATCACCATCCACTCGCCTATGAAACCGGCAGTGCCCGGCAGGCCGCAATTGGCCATCGCGAACAGCAGTGCGAAGGCAGCGAACTTCGGCATCGTGTTGACGACGCCGCCGTAGCTGGAGATCTCACGCGAGTGCACTCGGTCGTACAGCACGCCGATGCACAGGAACATCGCGCCCGACACGAAGCCGTGCGAGATCATCTGCACCAGGCCGCCCGAAACGCCGAGCTCGTTGAAGATGAAAAAACCCAGCGTCACGAAGCCCATGTGGGCGATCGACGAATAGGCCACCAGCTTCTTCATGTCCTGCTGCACCAGCGCGACCAGGCCGATGTAGATCACCGCGATCAGGCTCAGCGCAATGATGAACCAGGCGTACTCGCGGCTCGCATCCGGCGCGATCGGCATCGAGAACCGCAGGAAACCGTAGGCACCGAGCTTCAGCATGATGGCGGCCAGCACCACCGAGCCACCGGTAGGCGCCTCGACGTGAGCGTCCGGCAGCCAGGTGTGCACCGGCCACATCGGCACCTTGACCGAGAAGGCAGCGAAGAAGGCGAAGAACAGCAGGGCCTGGGCCGACATCGGCAGCGGCAGCTTGTGCCAGGCCGCGATGTCGAAGCTGCCACCCGACTTGTAGTACAGGTAGATCAGCGCCACCAGCATCAGCAGCGAGCCGAGCAGCGTGTAGAGGAAGAACTTGAACGCCGCGTAGACACGCCGCGGCCCGCCCCAGACACCGATGATGATGTACATCGGGATCAGCGTGGCCTCGAAGAAGACGTAGAACAGCAGGCCGTCGCAGGCCGAGAACACGCCGACCATCAGGCCCGACAGGATCAGGAAGGCACCCATGTACTGGTGGGCGCGGTCGGTGATCACCTGCCAGCCGGCGATCACGACGATCACCGTGATGAAGGCAGTCAGCAACGCGAACCAGACCGAGATGCCGTCCACGCCCAGGTGGTAGCGCACATTGAAGCGCTCGATCCAGACCATGTTTTCCTGGAACTGCATCGCGGCAGTGCCAGTGTCAAAGCCCGAGATCAGCGGCAAAGTGACGAGAAAACTGACCACGGCACCGACCAGCGCCAGCCAGCGCGTCGCGCCGGGGTTGCTGTCGCGGCCGAAAGCCAGCAGCACCGCGCCAAAGGCGATCGGCAGCCAGATGGCAACGCTCAAAAGACCCATTCTTGTTCTCCGCTCTTATTCGTCAGTGAGCGATCAAGCCCAGCAGGTAGGGCCACAGTTGCCATGTCATCAGCCCGAACACGCCCAGCACCATGACCAGCGCGTACCAGGACAGGTAGCCGGTCTGGATGGTTCGCACCACGCGCGAGAACGCGCCGACCGTGCTGGCCGTGCCGTTCACGAGGCCATCGATCACCGCCACATCGCCGCCCTTCCACAGGCCACGGCCCAAGGCACGGGCTGCGGTGGCGAGGATGTTCTCGTTGATCCAGTCCATGTAGTACTTGTTCTCCAGCAGCTTGACGATCGGCGCGAAGGTGCGCGCGAAGGCCGCCGGAATGCTGGGCTTCACGAGATAGAACACGTAGGCAACGACCACACCAGCCAGCGCCAGCCAGAACGGCAGCGAGGTCAGCGCATGCACCGCCATGGCGGTGGCACCGTGGAACTCTTCGGCCAGCTCGGCCATCGCGTGGTGATGCTCACCGTGAACGGTGATGGCGTCCTTGAAGAAGTCGCCGAACAGCATCGGCTGGATCGTCAGGAAGCCGATCACCACCGACGGGATCGCCAGCAGCAGCAGCGGTGCCGTCACCACCCAAGGCGATTCATGCGGCACGTGCACTTCGCTGTGGTCGCCCGGCTCTTCGTGGGCACCGTGGTCTTCCGGCGGGAACGGCTTGTGGTGGAAGCGCTCTTCGCCGTGGAAGACCAAGAAGTACATCCGGAACGAATRGAACGCCGTCACGAACACGCCGGCGACCACCGCGAAATAGGCGAAGCTGGCGCCCGGCAGGTGGCTGGCGTGCACCGCTTCGATGATCGAGTCCTTCGAATAGAAGCCCGCGAAAAACGGCGTACCGATCAGCGCCAGCGAACCCAGCAGCGAGGTGATCCAGGTCAGCGGCATGTGCTTGCGCAGGCCGCCCATGTTGCGGATGTCCTGGTCGTGGTGCATGCCGATGATCACCGAGCCCGCGCCGAGGAACAGCAGCGCCTTGAAGAACGCGTGCGTCATCAGGTGGAACACGGCCACCGAGTAGGCCGAGGCACCGAGTGCCACCGTCATGTAGCCGAGCTGCGACAGCGTCGAGTACGCGACCACGCGCTTGATGTCGTTCTGGATCACGCCGAGGAAACCCATGAACAACGCAGTGATGGCGCCGATGACCATCACGAAGTTCAGTGCGGTGTCCGACAGCTCGAACAGCGGCGACATGCGGGTCACCATGAAGATGCCGGCGGTCACCATCGTCGCCGCGTGGATCAGCGCCGAGATCGGGGTCGGGCCTTCCATCGAATCGGGCAGCCACACGTGCAGCGGGAACTGTGCGCTCTTGCCCATCGCGCCGATGAAGAGACAAATGCAGGTCACCGTCAGCAGCATCCACTCGCCGCCGAACAATGGCAGCGGGAACGGCAGCTTGGCGAGCTCTTCGGCCTTGCCGAAGACTTCGGTGTAGCTCAGCGAGCCGGTGAACGCGACGATCAGGCCGATGCCGAGAATGAAGCCGAAGTCACCCACCCGGTTGACCAGGAAGGCCTTCATGTTGGCGAAGGTCGCGGTCGGCTTCTTGAACCAGAAGCCGATCAGCAGGTACGACACCAGGCCCACCGCTTCCCAGCCGAAGAACAGCTGCAGGAAGTTGTTGCTCATGACCAGCATGAGCATCGAGAAGGTGAACAGCGAGATGTACGAGAAGAAGCGCTGGTAGCCCGGGTCCTCTTCCATGTAGCCGATGGTGTAGATGTGCACCATCAGCGACACGAAGGTCACCACGCACATCATCATCGCGGTCAGGCCGTCGATGAGGAAGCCGACCTCCATCTTCAGGCCGCCGACGTTCATCCACTCGTAGACGGTAGCGTTGTAGCGCGCGCCTTCGAGCGCGACCGACTTCAACACCATCGCCGAGACGATGAAGGCGATCAGCACGCCGAGGATGGTGATCAGGTGTGCGCCGCGACGGCCCACCGCCTTGCCGAAAAGACCGGCGATCACGGAGCCGGCCAGCGGTGCCAGCGGCACCGTCAGGAGCAGGTTCTGGGAGAGTTGTGCAGACATGTTCTTCTTGGGGCGTTGGGTGCGCCGTCAGCCCTTGAGGGAGTCCAGCTCGTCCACGGCGATCGTGGCCCGGTTGCGGAACAACACGACGAGGATTGCCAGGCCGATCGCCGATTCGGCGGCCGCCACGGTGAGGATGAAGAACACGAACACCTGGCCGTCCATGTCGCCCAGGTAGTGCGAGAAGGCGACGAAGTTCATGTTGACGGCAAGCAGCATCAGCTCGATCGCCATCAACAGCACGATCAGGTTGCGCCGGTTCATGAAGATGCCAACCACCGACAAGGCGAACAGGATGCCGCCCAGCGAAAGGTAGTGGCCCAGGGTGATGCCGGTGGCGGTCATGCGGCCCCCTTGGCGCTGCGCGCCGTCCCCCCGAGGGGGAATTCGCCCTTGAGGCGGCTCTGCGGGCTCATGCCTTGCCTCCTTCCTGTGTCGCCGGCGCGGACGGCTGCTCGATCACCGCATCCATCTTGACCAGGCGGACGCGGTCGGCCTTCTTGGCTCGCACCTGCTCGGACGGGTTCTGGGAGCGGCTGTCCTTGCGCTTGCGCAGCGTCAGCGCGATTGCCGCGATGATGGCCACCAACAGCAGCACCGCCGCCACCTGCAGTGGGTACAGGTATTGGGTATAGACGATCTTGCCAAGCGCCCGGGTGTTGCCCAGCTTGGCCAGGTCTTCAGGCATCGGCGCCGCGTCGGTCAGGCGGAAGCCCCCCTTCAGCACCAGCGCCATCTCGAGCGCAATCAGCACGCCGATGAACGCGGCGAGCGGGAAGTTCGCCCAGAAGCCTTCTCTCAAACTGTCGGTGTTGATGTCCAGCATCATCACCACGAAGAGGAACAGCACCATCACCGCGCCGACGTAGACGAGCACCAGCGCGATCGCCAGGAACTCGGCCTTCAGCAGCATCCACACGCAGGCCGCGTTGAAGAAGGCCAGCACCAGAAACAGCGCCGCGTGCACCGTGCTGCGGGCGGTGATGACC
>NZ_JBFUGE010000469.1:0-4683 GCF_056403075.1 Ideonella sp. P3_A4
GTGCGGGCGAGGGCGCATCGCGCGGGCCGCTCGCCCGCGCCAGCGCGGTTCGCCGTGCGGCGTGGCAGTTCGACCTGCCGCCCACCAACACCCAGCGCGCTTACCAGGCGGCGGTGGAGATCGCGGGGAGCCTGGGCCTGGTCGCCTACGACCCCGAGCTGGGCATCGGCTTCCTGCCCGGGGGGCGGGTGATTCCCGCCGAGTTCGGGCAGTCCGACCCCGACGAATCGCCGCCCGACGACATGCTGCGCGGCGAGGACGAGGTGATGGCCGTGCTCGCCCCCGCGCTGGCCGAGGCCATGGCTTCGCATGGCTTTGCGCTGGAGCCTGAGGTACCCACGCCGGTGCGGACCATCACGCTGAGCCGCACGCTGGGGCCGGTGCGCCAGCAGCTCGTCGTCCAGCTGATGCGCTACGAGAGGCTGGACCTGGTGTTCAGCGTCCATCACGAAGCCTGCACGGCCATGCACGCGGCGGCCCAAACCCATCCTCGGCTTTGGCCCGACGCCCTGCGCTTGAGCCTCGCGTTCTTTGCGCCGGGGCCGGACGCCTCGCACGACTGGGACCTCGACCGTCGCAGCCAGCTCCCCGGCTTGTTGGCCATGGTGCACGACAAGCTGTTGCCGCTGGCGGAGCTGAGCCGCGACCTTGCGGGGCTGGACCAACTGCTCAACGACGACAGCGGCGCAGCCATCCGCACGCCCTACAAGACCTGCTACTCATGGCAGGGCCGCCCCGAGGGTTCGGACGGCTCGTGCAACCTGCAAGAGCAGTTGCTGGAGCCCTCGGCCCGGCTGGTGGTGGCCCACCTGAACGGCAACCCGGCGGCGACCCGCGTGGCCGAGCAGTTGGATGCGCGTTACGCGCATGTGCCGCAGGCCAGCGACCGCGAGGCCTGGCTGAGGCTGCGCGAGGCGCTGGCATCGACGCCGCCGTTGGCCCACTGGCCCAGCCCCGAGGCCTACCGCGCGGCCCTGCGCCCCGTGCCGCCCTCGCTGCTGCACCGGGACATCGACCCCCGCGGGCGGCGTTGCCACCACTGGGAGATCACCACGGAACTGCACCAGACACTCATCAAGGAGCCCGCGCAGTTCTGGAGCCGGTTCGCGGGCGACGGCGGCCCGGCCGAATTGCAGCGAATGTGGCTTGAGAAGGCCGCCACCCTGCCGGCCGCCGAGCGCGTCGAACCCGGTGGCCTGGCCTGCCGGGTGATCCAGATGGCGGGCATCGAGGTGCTGATGCTGGAGTTCCCGGCCATCCAGGGCCTGGACGAATGCGCCGTGCTGGCCCTGGTGCGCACCGGCGATGAGTACCGGCAGTGCCGCATGGTCCACCACCATGCGCTGGAGGACGGCGAGGTCCAGGTCGTGATGGCATTCCAGGCGCAGAAGAACGCGATCACGCAACGACGGTTGCCCCAACTGTTGAGCTCGCAGGCGTTTCTGGACTTTGTGCGCGAGACGTGGGCATGAGGACAAGCCGAGCGAGCTAAACGAAGATCCGCTGGCGAGGTTCGACCCTCGACAGGATCAGCCCGCCAGATCAGGACTGGGCCCACGTTCGAGCAAAGTCGACAGGGCGATCTGCGTGCGCGTGCCTTCCACGCCCTCGACCCCATGGATCTTCGCCAGCAGAGCCTCCAGTGCCTGCGTGTCCCGCGTGCGCACCTTGAGCAGGATGCCGCTCTCGCCGGTGACGGTATGGATCTCTTCGATGTCGGCCAGCGACGACAACGCGGCGACCTGACGGGCGCGTTTCACGGTGTTGGTGATGACTTGCACGAAGCACAGCAGCGGGCGGCCGAGCTTGACGCCGTCGAGCCGCGCCACGGTCCCCAGGATGACGCGGTCGCGCTTGAGCCGCTTCACGCGCTCATGCACGGCGGGGGCCGACAGGTGCAGGGCTTGCCCGAGTTCGGTGTAGCTCAGCGTGCTGTCGCCGGCCAGCAGCCCTAACAGTCTTCGGTCAACCGAGTCCAGGCGTGCCGCCGTGGCGCCTTCTGGCTGAAGCTCATTCGTATTTTTGGCCATATGAGTCGAAGTGCTGTATTTGTTGAATGACATTCCACAGAATAGAAAAACCACGGAACAGCATTCAATGGAATTCTAATGATTGATCAGTTGGACTCCCAGCCCCTGACGGCCCCACCCGAAGCTGGCCTGTCCAGCCGTTTGCTTGGCAGCGTCACGCCGCAGGCTTTCGCCGAAGCTGTGAGCCGTGTGGGCGATCACAGTCAGCAATGGCCCATGCAGCGGGCTGTGCAGGTCATTGACGCGGCAGGTGCCGCAGCCTTGCGCAACATGGGTGTCCCGGCCATCGGGCGCCCGTTGAACGATGTGGTCACCCAGCTGTTGCAAGACATCAACCCGTGGCGCGCGAAGATGGACCATCCTCGCTTCTTCGCCTTCATTCCTGGCCCTGCTTCGCCGCTGTCGGCACTGGGTGACTTGGTCACTGCCATGCACAACGCTCACGCGGGCAGCTGGCTGCAGAGTTCGGGCCCCAGTGCGGTCGAGGCGGGGCTCATCGAATGGCTTGCGTCTCGCGTGGGTCTGCCGGCAACGGCCGGCGGGCTTTTCGTGTCGGGCGGCTCGATGGCCAATCTCACGGCGCTCACCGTGGCACGGGATCAGAAGCTCGCGCTGCACGAGCGGCCACTCGCCGTGGCCTACGTGTCGGAGCAGACGCATTCTTCGGTCGCCAAGGGCCTGAAGATCATCGGCTTCGGGCCCGATCAGATCCGGCGCATGCCGACGGATACAGCGTTCCGCATGGACATGGCCGCGCTGGCCAGCGCCATCGAACAGGACCATGCTGCCGGGCTCAAACCGTTCGTGGTCATTGCCAGTGCGGGCACCACCAACACCGGCAGCGTGGACCCGCTGCGGRCCATTCGCACGTTATGCGATAGGCATGGCTTGTGGATGCATGTAGACGGCGCCTATGGTGCATCGGCCGCCCTGTCTCCCGCTCATCAGGGTCTTCTCGACGGCATCGGCGAGGCCGACAGCCTGAGCTGGGACGCCCACAAGTGGCTGTTCCAGACCTACGGTTGCGGCATGGTGCTGGTGCGCCATCGCGAGCACCTCACGCAGACATTCCACACCCGGCCTGAGTACCTGCGCGATGCGCACGTCGACACAGACCAGATCAACTACTGGGACCTGAGCGGTGAGCTGACAAGACCGGCACGTGCGATGAAGCTCTGGCTGACGCTGCAGGTGCTGGGCTCACAGGCGGTTGGCGAAGCGATCGCTCACGGCTGCCAACTGGCGCAATGGGCCGAGGACGAACTGCGCAGGCATGCCCACTGGGAAGTCGTATCGCCTGCGCAGTTGGCCATCGTCACCTTCCGCATGACGCACCCGGGCCTGTCGCCGGAGGCCACCGACGCGCTGAGTCGCGCCATCTCACGGCGCGCAATCGACGATGGCTTCGCCGCAGTGCTAACGACACAGCTGAGAGGCTGCACCGTCCTGCGCATCTGCGCCATTCACCCCGATGCGACCGAGATGGACATGCGAGAAACGATTCGCAGGCTGGATGCCTACGGTGCAGCCGAGCTCGCCGGCTTGCGACTTCAGCGCGGCCGGCAGTCGTAGTGCAAGGCCACGGTGTCTGACCCTGGCAGACGGCGCTGGCCCAGAAGCACCCATTGCTGCGCCGGGCCGGGCTCGAAGGTGGGCACGCCATCACCCAGCAGCACGTTGCCCATCAGCAGGTGCATCTCGTCGACCAGGCCGTGCGCCAACAGGCCGTTGTAGAGCAGGTGGCTGCCGTAGATCAGCAGGTCGGAGCCGGGCGTGGCCTTGAGTTGTGCGATGCGCGTCTGGGCCTGCGCGCGAGGGATCACTTCGGTGCCAGACCAGGGCGAATCCGGGCGCACGCCTGAGCTGTCGCTGACGAGCACCTTGCGCGCGGCCGCCACACGCTCGGCGATCTCGCGTTGGATCGGTTCACTGCCGGGGCCGCGGTCGACTTGGGGCCAATAGGCCTCGAACATCGGAAAGGTGGTCGCGCCAAAGAGCAAGGTGCCGGCGCGGCGCATGCAGTCGAGGTTGTGGATGCTGAAGGCGGCATCCATCGGCAGGCCGGCGAGCGCGCCGCCGGGGCCGGCGCAGTAGCCGTCGAGTGAGCTGAGGATGCTGACGATGAGCTTGGCCATGAAAGGGTCTCCTGCGGTTGAGCCACGCGGGCCGGTCCATCCGGGGCGTGTCAATCTTTGGAGACAGGGCAAGGGCCCAACTCATCGGTGTCGGCAGCGGTTTCTCAAAAAAGTTCGTCGGCCATGCCGAAACGCCGACAGACGGCGGGGTCGATGAAGCTGTCGATGGAGTCGATGAGCCCATCGCGCAGGCGCAGCAGCACCACGCCGCCCGGCCGGAAGCGGTCATCGCCGGTTTGCTGCATGTAGCAGGCGAAGCCCGGCTGGCCGTTGCCGCGAAGGGGCTGCAGCCGCCACGGTGTCTGGAAGACGCGCTCGGCGAAGAACATCAGGGCGAAGCGGCGGCCGTTGAACCAGGCGGGCAGCGGCGGCATCGTGAAGCGGGCGTCCTCGGCCAGCAGGCTGACCATCGCTGAGATGTCGCGGTGCTCCCAGGCGCTCACGAAGCGCTGTAGCAGGCCATCGAGCGCCTGCTCGCTGAGCCGCTGTGGCTCGGCCGCCGGCGTGCGCTCTTTCAC
>NZ_JBFUGE010000470.1:0-4674 GCF_056403075.1 Ideonella sp. P3_A4
CTTCTTCACCGTCAACACGCCAGACGACATGGCGCGTCTGAACATCGGCGGCAAGCGCGTCACGCAGGAGCTGATCGAAAAGTGGAAGGTCGAGCGCGGCTATGACAAGCCGCTGTACTGGAACGACAAGCTGGAGGGCAGCAACAAGCTGACCGAGACGATCTTCTGGGAGCGCTCGGTCTCGCTGTTCACGCTGAACTTCGGCCGTGCCGATGCTGAAAGTGGTGGCGATCTGGGCCACGAGGTGGCCACGCGCATGTGGGTCAGCGTGCAGCTCGCATTGCCGATCTTCTTGCTGCAGGTGATATCGAGCACAGGCTTCGCGTTGTTGCTCGTGATGTTCAGACACACCAAGCTCGACTTATGGGGCGTGGTCTTGTGTGTGCTGATGTTGTCGATCTCGAGCCTGTTCTACATCATCGTCGGCCAGTACCTGTTCTCGCGCGTCTTCAAGCTGGTGCCCATTTCGGGCTACGCGCAGGGGTTGGATCTGGTCCGCTTCCTGGTGCTGCCGGTGATGCTGTCGGCCTTGTCTCGCCTGGGCACGGAAGCGCGCCTGTACCGCGCGATGTTCCTGGAAGAGATCGGCAAGGACTACGTCCGCACGGCGCGTGCCAAGGGCCTGAGCGAGTACGTAGTTCTGTTCCGCCACGTGCTGCGCAACGCGATGATCCCGATCATCACCAGCATGGGTGGCTACCTGCCTTATGTGTTCATGGGCAGCTTGGTGTTCGAGAGTTTCTTCGGCATCCCGGGCCTCGGCGCCTACGTGATCGAGGCGATCGGCAAGCAGGACTTCGCCATCGTCCGCACGATGGTGTTCGTGGGCTCGTTGCTCTACATCTTGACCTACGTCCTGATCGACATCGCCTATTCCTGGGTCGACCCCCGGGTGCGCCTGGCTTGATCGCTGGCCAAAACGAAAGAACTCTGGAGTCTCGGTGATGCCGAAGTTTGTGATGTTGTGGACCGACGTGTCCGTCTGGCTGCTGATCGTCGCCATGGTGGCCTACGGTTGGACGGTGGCGCGCAAGCCGAACCTGTCCGCCAACTGGGGCAAGGTGTTCCGCAACGCGCCGGCGTTGTCGTCGTCGCTGGTCTTGCTGGCCTGCCTGCTGGTCACTCTGGCCGACAGCGTGCATTTCCGGCCGGTGCTGCCACCGGCCGCCAGCGCCCCTGCCGGCAGCGAGGTGGTGTACGACACGCGTGTGCTGTCGGTGCTGGACGCGGGGCTGCGCCAGGTCGTGCAATCGCGTGAGTCGACCTATTCGCGCCCCTTGGCCTATGTGGGCTTCACCAAGGAATCGGCCGATGTGAACGGCAAGGTCGAGCGCATAGCGCCGCGCCTGAAGTTCGGCGGCGCGCACCTGACCGATCCGGACACCCAGTGGTCGGGTGACGTGACGAAACGCGTCGTGGTGGGTGCGTTGGCCGGTGCGGTGGTCGCTGCGTTGCTGTGCGCATTGCTGATCGCTGCTGTATCACGGAGCCGCAGGGAAGGGTGGTCCACCACCTTCGGCAAGATTCGCCGCCACGAAACCCCGGTGCCTTGGATGGCGGCCTGCTGGACGTTGTTCGGCCTGGGCCTGCCGATCGGCGTGTTGATCTCGCTGATGGGGAACTACCACGTGTTCGGCACCGACATCACCGGCAACGACGTGATGTACCAGACGCTGAAGAGCATCCGCACCGCGTTCGTGATCGGCACGCTGGCCACGCTGGCCACGCTGCCCTTGGCGGTGGTGCTGGGCATCATGGGTGGCTACCTGAAGGGCTGGGTCGACGAGCTGATCCAGTACTTCTACACCGTGCTGTCATCAATCCCGAACATCCTGCTGATCGCTGCCTGCGTGCTGATGGTGCAGGTCTTCCTGGACAAGCACCCCGAGCTGTTCGAAACCGGTGTCGAGCGGGCCGACCTGAAGCTCTTCCTGCTGTGCGCGGTGCTGGGCCTGACCGGCTGGGCCAGTCTGTGCCGTCTGCTGCGTGGCGAGACGCTGAAGCTGCGCGAGCTGGAGTTCGTGCAGGCGGCAAACGCATTCGGCGTTGGCCAGGCCCGCATCATGATGCGGCACATCTTCCCGAACGTGGTGCACCTGATCCTGATCGTCACGGTGCTCGACTTCTCGGCGTTGATCCTCTACGAAGCCGTGCTGTCGTATGTCGGCGTGGGCGTGGATCCGTCGATGAACAGCTTCGGCGGCATGATCAACTTTGCCCGCAACGAGATGAGCCGCGACCCGGTGGTCTGGTGGCCCTTTGCGGCAGCTTTCATCTTCATGGTGACCTTGGTGTTGTCGGCCAACTTGTTCGCCGACGGCGTGCGCGACGCATTCGACCCGCGGGCCCGCGTGTTCCGCCCGCGACCGATCACCCATCAAAAGAAGCCGGCTTGAGGGACGAGTAAGCCATGCTGGAAATCAAGAATATCAAGGTCGAGCTCGATGCCGAGCACGGTCTGGTGCGTGCCATCGACGGGATGCGGCTGACGCTGCAGCGCGGCGAGACCTTTGCGCTGGTTGGTGAGTCGGGCTGCGGCAAAAGCATGACGGCGCTCGCGCTGATGCGCCTGTTGCCCGAAAACGGCTACATCGCTTCGGGCGATGTGCTGGTCGATCAGGAAGACGTGCTGGCGCTGCCCGAGTCGCAGATGCGCGCGGTGCGCGGCGGCCGCATTGGCATGATCTTCCAGGAGCCCTCGACCAGCCTGAACCCGGTCATGAAGATCGGCGACCAGATCGTCGAAGCCATCGAGGCGCACACGCCGCTGCGCGGCGAAGCGGCCCGTGCGAAGGCGCTGGACTGGTTGCGCAAGGTCGGCATCCCCGAGCCGGAGCGCCGCATCGACGACTACCCTTTCCGCATGAGCGGTGGTCAGAAGCAGCGCGTGATGATCGCGATGACGCTGGCCGGCGAGCCCGACTACATCATTGCCGACGAGCCCACCACGGCGCTCGACGTGACGATCCAAGCCCAGGTGTTGGACCTGCTGAAGCAGTTGCAGGCAGAGCATGGCCTGGGGCTGCTGCTGATCACCCACGATCTGGCGGTGGTTTCAGGCATGGCGCATCGCGTGGCGCTGATGTATGCCGGCCAGATCATCGAGGTGGCCACGGCCGAAGAATTCTTCTCGGCGCCGAAGCATCCTTATGCGAAGGCACTGCTGCGCGCGCTGCCGGATTCGACCCGCCGTGGTCAATCACTGGCCGCCATTCCCGGCACGGTGCCGCCGCTGACCACTCAGTTCGAGGGCTGTCGTTTCGAGCCTCGCTGCTATTGCGCCGAACCGGCCTGCAAGACGACGCTGCCTGAGCTGTACAACCTGGCCGGGTCCCGGTCTGTGCGTTGTCTGCGTTATGCCCCGGGCCACGATGCTCAGGCCACCGAGGCCATCATCAACATCGTGCCCGCCGCGGCGCCGATCCAAGCCGGCAAGGCTGCAGCCGCCAGCGGCGCCCAGCCGCTGTTGCAGATTGACCATCTGCGCGTTCGCTTCCCGATCCGCAGGGGCCTGCTGCAGCGTGTGCATGGTTACTTCGACGCGGTCGACGGCATCTCCTTCAAGGTCCAGCCGGGCCAGACCCTGGCGCTGGTCGGCGAATCCGGTTGCGGCAAGACGACGACCGGCAAGGCCATCGTCCAGCTGCTGCGCCATCAGGCCACCTTCGAGGGCATGGCGCTGCTGGAAGGGCAAAACCTGTTCGAGCTGGAAGGCGAGCCGCTGCAAAAGGCCCGGCGCGACATCCAGATCATCTTCCAGGATCCGTTTGCCTCGCTGAACCCGCGGATGCGTGTGTTCGACATCCTCGAAGAAGGCCTGCTGTCGCTGCAGCCGGACCTGGATGCCACCGCACGCCGCGATCGCCTCCAACGTCTGACCGATCAGGTGGGACTGCGCCGGGACGCGCTGGACCGCTACCCGCACGAGTTCTCGGGCGGCCAGCGTCAGCGCATTGCGATCGCCCGCGCGTTGGCGGTCCAGCCCAAGCTCATCGTCTGCGACGAGCCGACGTCCGCACTGGACGTGTCGGTGCAGGCGCAGATCCTGAACCTGCTGCGCGACCTGCAGCGCGAGCTCGGTGTGTCCTATCTGTTCATCACGCACAACATCGGCGTGGTCGAGTACATCGCCGACGAAGTGGCCGTGATGCGCGCCGGCCGCATCGTGGAGCAGGGGACCTGCGACGAGGTGATCGGCCGTCCGCGCGACGCCTACACGAAGAAGCTCATTGCCTCTGTGCCGAGGTTGGCGACGGCTGTCTAGACGGCCTTCAATCGGTGAAAGCGCGGCATTGCGCATTGATTGCCCAAGAACACCGGCTCGGCCGCTGGGTGCGCCGAGCCGTATTCGGCGGCTGTTTCGCCCGCGATTGACTAGACAACTTGTTGTTCCCTGAGAAAGTTGCAGCTTTGGCGCAACATCGCAGAGGGTTTTCGAGGCCAAAAGGGGTTTCCCAGGTGCGGGCCTTTTACGCTGCTCAGTGACAATTCAGACACATGTTTTCGACGTGGCAGTTCGGGCTCACGAGACCTGTTCTCTCCCCCGCCGATGCAGGTTTCCATCCCTCAACCTTTGTTCACAGGAATAGTTCATGTTTGAACGAACCAAGCTTTGTGCAGGATTGCTTTGCGCTTTCGGCACCTTGGCTACCGGCGTTTCCGTCGCCCATGCTC
>NZ_JBFUGE010000471.1:0-4673 GCF_056403075.1 Ideonella sp. P3_A4
TCCTGGTCGGCCTCACCGGCCTTGCCGGCGCCGGCAAGGCCGCGGCGGCCGCGGTGCTGGCGGCGCGGGGCTACCGCGCCATCGCTTTCGCCGACGTCCTGCGCCACCAGGTAACTCAAACCTGGGGCGTCGGTGTCGACATGCTGGCCGACCCGCACGGCAAGCACGTCGCCCGCGAGGCGCTCGCCTTCAGCCGCTGCAACGACACCTATTTCCGCGCCTGGGCGTTCCTGAACGGCTTGGCACCACACGCGCCGCAGTCGCCGCGCGCAGTGATGCAAGCGTGGGGCGACTTCGTTCGCTCGGCCGACCCGACCCAGTTCGTGCGCGCCGTCGACCGCTGGATCGTGGACCAGCTGCGCTGCGGCCACCGACACCTCGTGGTGACCGACGTGCGCATGCCGGCCGAGGCCAGGCTCGTGAAGCACCGCGACGGCGTGCTGCTGCGCGTGTACCGGCCCGAGCTGCGGGCCAACGACCCCCACTGCACCGAGCAGGCGCACACGCTGTCAATTGATGGAGCGGTGGTCAACGACGGTTCCGTCGTTCGCCTTTCCGAGCGCGTGATGGGCGCCGTCCAGGACTTGATGGGCTCCGCCGCATTCGGGGCGAGCCTATGAGCGGTGACACGAAGCCGGTGGCCTCTCGGTGCCTCACGGGCCCGGGAGCTGAAGCCACGTCCCTACTCGCGCGGGCGTGAACCTGAGAAGAATGCAAACAAGAAAGACCGAACTGATGATCGACGACTTCCAGACCACAGACCTGGTCGTGAAATCGCGCCTGCGTTGGGTCCGAATGGCCCACTACTGCAAGGCCACGGGCGATACCCCCAACGCCGTGCACGCCAGGCGCAAGAAGCGCCAATGGCTCGACGGAGTACAGTGCAAAGTCGCACCGGACGGCAACGTCTGGGTCAACGTCGACGAGGTGAACCGATGGGTCGAGGGCAAGGGGGAACCGACGTGAAACGCGAGCTGACGCTGCCCCGCGGTGTCAGCATTCGCGTCTTCCGCACCGAACGCCGCCTGCAGGTGGCGTTTTCGTTTCGGGGCGTTGAGTGCCGCGAGCTGTTGCCGCCAGGGCCCATTACCCAGACCGCCGTCACGGCTGCGTCGGGCCTGCGCGCCGAAATCCTGCGCCACATTGCTCTGGGCACTTTTGTCTACACCAACTACTTCCCCGAGTCGCCTCGCGCCGGCCAGTTCGGCCGCAGCGGCAAGYGCGTGCTGATGACTGACCTGCTGGATGCCCAAGAGAAGGCCTRTGCGGCCATGGTGGCCAACAAGTCGCTGTCCCCGTCGACCTATGACGGCTACGTGAAGGCCCTCAACAGCGAGCGCATGAAGTTCTGGCGCGACAAGACGCTGGCCGAGGCCACTCCCAGTGTGCTGCGCGAATGGGTGCGCAGCCTGGACGTAACGGCTAAGTTCGCCCGGAACCTGCTGACGCCGCTGCGCTCCGTATTCGACGACGCGCTCAACGACGAGCTGATCACGGCGAACCCCTTCGAGCGGATCGCGCTGGCCAAGCTACTGCGCGAGACCGCCAAAGCCAGTGAATACGAGGTCGATCCCTTCGACAGCACCGAGCGCGCCAAGCTGCTCGAGAGGGCACGGTCCGATGAGCGACCATTGCTTGCGTTTTGGTTGAACACGGGACTGCGGCCGGGCGAACTGATGGCGCTGCGCTGGGGCAAGGTCGACTTCGTGCATAACACGGCGCGCATCGATACCAATCTGGTGGCCAAGACCGAGAAGCTGCCCAAGACCGAGGCAGGCATCCGCGACGTCGACCTGAACGCTCCGGCGCTCGAGGCGCTGCAGGCCCAAAAGGCATTCAGCTTCCTGGCCGGCGAACACGTGTTCTTGAATCCACGCACCGGCAAGGCCTGGGAGACGGACGCGCAGCTGCGCAAGACGCTGTGGCAGCCGCTATGCCTTCGCGCCGGCGTTCGGTACCGCAACCCCTACCAAGTGCGCCACACGTTCGCCAGTGCCTTGCTGACGGGCGACGGCACGCGTCCTGGTGCCAACCCCTGGTACGTCGCTCAGCAACTGGGCCACGTCGACGTAACGATGGTCTTTCAGACCTACGGCAAGTTCATCAGCACGGACTACCAGAGGCCGCGGCTGCAACTTGTGACTGGCGCGTAGCAACCGCCACGGGCCGGGCGCCGGGAGGCGCCCGAACTACCCACTCATCAAACGACCATGCGGAAGCGCCCCTTCAGAGGGGCGCTTCGGGGTGCCTCCACGTGCGAATTGCACGTGCGGATCACGTGCGAATCGGTAGGCCACAAAAGGCCGTTCAGTCCGTTTCGCATCGCCTTCCACCTATGGGCTTTCATAGGCGGAAGACGTCTTGAATGGTGGAGCCGGGGGGAATTGAACCCCCGTCCGCAAGCCATCGCCAGGTAGATCTACATGCTTAGCTGACTGATTTGGTTCTCACGCTTCCGGTCGCGCAGCAGCACGCTACCGGACTCGCCAGCCACTTAGTCTCGTTCCCCAGCCCATGGCCAACTGGGGAACCAGCCAATGTGAATGACCTCTCAGCTTCAGACCTTGCGGTCTTCAACCCGGCCCATTGGCCAACCGTTGAGAGGCTCACCGGTGTTAAGCGGCGAGAGCGTACGAAGTATCGTTCGCAGTTACGTTGTTTCCAGTGGTTTTACGAGCGAACTGGTGCTCGGCATGCCMTATTCCAACTCCGAACCMACGTCGAAACCAGGTCGGCCCCAGGAAGACTGCTAGTTTAGGTCAGATCCAGCCAGTTCAAGAGCGCATCGGGCTGATTGATGATCGCATCGGCGCCCCAGGCTTCGATGCTGTCGCCCTGACCGAGGTAACCCCAAGCCGCGATCAGCGTGGCCATGCCGGCGGCGCGTCCAGCTTGTACATCGCGCAGGTCGTCGCCCACGTAGACGCAATCGGCCGGTGCATGACCGAGCCTCCGCGCGGCTTCCCATAGCGGCTCGGGGTGCGGCTTGGCATGGGCCGTGGTGTCGCCGCAGACCAGCGCGCCAGCGCGCGGCGACAAGCCCAAGCCTTCGGCCACCGGTACCGCAAACCGAGTCGCTTTGTTAGTCACGATGCCCCACGCGATGCCGGCTGACTCCAGTGCATCCAACAAGCGGTGCATGCCATCGAAGAGGCAGGTGCGGTCCAGCATGCCCTGCTCGTAGCGCGCAAGAAAAGCATCGCGCAGACCTTCGAAGCGTGGCTCGCCCGGCGTCACGCCAAAGGCCACGCCCACCATGCCTCGCGCGCCAGCGCCCACCATCGGACGCAGTTGCTCGTAGGGCAACGCCGCCAAGCCATGCTCAGCGCGCAAGGCATTGGCCGCACCAGCCAGGTCGGGCGCACTGTCGATCAAGGTGCCGTCCAGATCGAACAGCACTGCGCGGACTTTGCGACTCATGCGGGCCGGCGGCAAGCGACGAGATAGTTCACGTCGGTGTTGGCCGACAACCAGTAGCGCTTGGTCAGCGGGTTGTATTCCATACCCTTGAACTGATCGACCTCGAGCCCCGCATCACGTGCGAAGCGGGCCAGCTCGCTGGGGCGAATGAAGCGCGCGTACTCGTGCGTGCCCTTGGGCAAGAGACCCAGCACGTGCTCGGCCCCGACGATCGCGAACAGGAAGGACTTGGGGTTGCGGTTCAGCGTCGAGAAGAAGACGCGGCCGCCCGGCTTCACCAGTTGCGCGCAAGCTCGCACCACGGACGCGGGCTCGGGCACGTGCTCGAGCATCTCCATGCAGGTGACCACGTCGAAGCTCGCCGGCCGCTCGGCAGCCAACTGCTCGACCGCGACCTCGCGGTATTCGAGGTTCTCGACACTTGCTTCCATCGCATGCAGTTGTGCCACCTTCAGCGGCTTGACCGACAGGTCGATGCCCAGCACCTTCGCGCCGCGTCGCGCCATCGACTCGGCCAGGATGCCGCCGCCGCAGCCCACGTCAACCACTTCGCTGCCGGGCAGCGTGGCCAGGCCGGCGATCCAATCGAGACGCAATGGGTTGATCTGATGCAGCGGACGGAATTCGCCGTCCGGATCCCACCAGCGGTGCGCGAGGTCACCGAATTTGGCGAGTTCTTGCGGATCGGCGTTGACGGTTTTTTCGCTCATGACGCAATGGTAATGACAAGGGACCGCAGTCAATCGTCGAGCGTATCGCGGCCCAAAAAAACAAAAACCCGCCGAGGCGGGCAGAAAAGCAAAAACCCCGCCGAAGCGGGGTTTGGTGCAAAACCAGCGAACTGGCTTATTGCTTGGCGCGGGTACCGACGACCTCGATTTCGACGCGGCGATTCTTCGCCTTGCCTTCCTTGGTCTTGTTGTCGGCCACAGGCTGCTTCTCGCCCTTGCCTTCGGTGTAGACGCGGTTCTTCTCGACGCCCTTCTCGACCAGGTAGGCCTTGACGGACTCGGAGCGCTTCACCGACAGCTTCTGGTTGTAGGCGTCGGAGCCGTCGCTGTCGGTGTGGCCGACGGCGATGATGACTTCCAGGTTCACGCCCTTGGTCTTGCTGACCAGGTCATCCAGCTTCGCCTTGGCTTCGGGCTTCAGCACGGCCTTGTCGACGTCGAAGAACGCGTCGGCAGCGTACGTAACCTTCTCGCTCACCGGAGCGGGCGGCGGCGGGGCCGGCGGCGGCGGGGCGACCGGAG
>NZ_JBFUGE010000472.1:0-4664 GCF_056403075.1 Ideonella sp. P3_A4
GCGTAGGCGCGCTGCAGCGCCTGCACCGCGTCGGCAAAGCGTTCACCAGGCTGCAGCGGGGGATCATCCGGCAACAGCGTCACACCGCTGGCCTGCCACAAGCCGTCGCGGTTTTCTTGCAGCGTGGTCCATTGAAAGCGAGCGGCACCCGCACAGCGAACCTTGAGCACGCCGGGGCTCATCGCATCGACCTCCACCAGGTGCGCCAGCACACCCATCGGCTCGAAGCGGGTGGCGACTGCGGCGCCGCCTGGCTTGCGCACCTCGCCGCCCTGCAGCAGGCAGACGACGCCGAACGGCTGTTGCTCGCGCATGCAACTGGAGACGAGGTCAAGGTAGCGCGCCTCGAACACCTTCAGCGGCAGCCGGCCACCGGGAAACAACACGGTGCGCAGCGGAAACAGCGCCAGCGGGTCAGGCGCGTGGGCCACCAAGGTCATGCACGTTCATCCAGCTCGCGGTGGCGGCGCAGCGTGGCCACACGGCCCGCAAAGCGCTTGGCCAGCTGTTCGACAAAGTAGACCGAGCGGTGCTGGCCGCCGGTGCAGCCAATGCACACCGTCAGGTAGCTGCGCTGGTCTTGCTCGAACGAGGGCAGCCAGCGCCGCACGAAGCCCTCGATCTGGGTCAGCATCTCGCCGACCTCGGGCTGCTCTTGCAGGTAGGTTGCCACCGGCTCGTCACGCCCGTTCAAGGGCCGCAGCTCGCGGATGTAGAACGGGTTTGGCAGCACGCGCACATCGAACACCAGGTCGGCATCCAGCGGCACGCCATGCTTGAAGGCGAACGATTCGAACACCAGCGTCAACCGGCTGCTGGTGGCATTGACCAGCTCGCGCAGCCACAGCCGCAACTGGGCCGGGCGTAGTTGCGACGTGTCCAGCACGGTCGAGCGTTCGCGCAGCTCGGCCATCAACTGCTGTTCGAGCTCGATCGCTTCGACCAGCGCGCGGTGCGGATCGCCCTCGTGGTTGGGTGCGCTCAGCGGATGAGGGCGACGCGTCTCCGAGAAGCGCTTGACCAGCGCTTCGGTGCTGGCGTTGAGGAACACGCTGCGCACGTCGACACCCTCGGCGCGCAGCTGGTCCAGCACCGGCAGCAGGTGCGGCAATGAACCGGCGGTGCGCACATCGACCGCGATCGCCATGCGGCGCACGCCGTGGGTGCTTTCGACGCGGATGAACTCGCGCAGCAGCTCGGGCGGCAGGTTGTCGACGCAGAAGTAGCCGGCGTCTTCCAGCGCGTGCAGCGCCACTGATTTGCCAGAGCCGGAGATGCCGGTGACCAGCACGACCTCGCGCGTGTCGGGCGCCACGTCAGTGGCCGCTGGCACGGGAGCCGGCGCAGGAGTATCGGAATCGCTCATGGCGAGGGCTTCGCGCGGGCTGCACGAGGCGTCTCATGCACCGCGCGCTGGATCAGCTCTTGCGCATGGGCCAGGCTGGTGCCGGACTGGCGGTCACCACCCAACATGCGAGCCACCTCGGCCACGCGGGCTTCACCGTGCACCGGCGCGATCTGGCTCAGCGTCTGGCCGCGCTCGGTGGCCTTGGCGACGACGAAGTGGCAATCGGCACAGGCAGCGACCTGCGGCAAGTGGGTCACTGCCAGCACCTGCGCGCTGCGGCCCAATTGCTTCATTAGTCGACCCACAGAATCGGCGACGGTGCCGCCCACGCCGGAATCGATCTCGTCGAAGATCAGCGTGGCGGGGCTGCTGGAAGCGTTGGCACCGGCCTGGCGCGATTGCGCCGTGGTCACGGCGATGGCCAGCGCGAGCCGCGACAGCTCACCGCCCGACGCCACCTTGCCAAGCGGACGCGGCGCGCTGCCGGCATGGCCCGCGACCAGGAACTCGATGGTCTCCAGGCCGAACGATTGGGGTTCGTCGATGGCGCTCAGCGCCACCTCGAAGCGGCCCCCGGCCATGCCCAGCTGCTGCATCGCTTCGGTCACGCGCTGCGCCAGCGGCTTGGCGGCCTTGTGACGGGCGGTGCTGACGGCCTTGGCTTCCTTGTGCCAGGCGGCGCGCGCGTCGGCGACGCGTTGCTCCAGTCCCGCCAAATCGGCGGCTTCGTCCAGCACGTGCAGCGAGGCGCGCCACTCGGCCAGCAGTGCAGCCAGCTCTTCGGGCGGGCGACGGTAGCGCCGAGCCAGGCTGAGCCACGCCGACATGCGGTTGTCCAGCTCGGCCAGGCGAGCCGGGTCCAGCTCGGTTCGCGACAGGTAGGCGTTCAGCGTGTGGGCCGCGTCTTCCAGCTGCGCTTGCGCGCCTTGCAGCACTTCGAGCACCGGCGAAAGCCGCGGGTCGAACTCGGCCACGTCTTCGAGGGCGGCTAGCGCACGGGCAACGCGGCGCGACGCGTTGTCGTCATCGTCGCCCGACACTGCGCGTGCGGCCTGGCCGGCGCCGTCCATCAGGGCCTGCGCATGAGCCAGGCGCTGGTGTTCGGAGTTCAGCTCGGGCCATTCGTCGTCGCCCGGGGCCAGCTTGTCCAGCTCGCCGATCTGCCACTGCAGCCGTTCACGCTCGCTCGCCAGTTCGCCCTGGCGGGTATGTGCCGACTCCAGCGTCTGGCTGGCGGTGCGCCAGTTGTCGAAGGCGGCTGCCATCGGGCGCACGTCGACACCGGCTTGTTCGTCCAGCAGCGCGCGCACCGAAGCAGGCCGCGTCAAGCCTTGCCAGGCGTGCTGGCCGTGGATGTCGATCAGGTGGTCGGCCACCTCGCGCAACTGCGCGGCGGTGGCGGCGCTGCCGTTGATGAATCCGCGGCTGCCGCCCTTGGCGTCGACGATGCGGCGCAGCAGCAACGTGCTGTCGGTGGCATCGAAGCCAGCGTCGTCCAGCCAGCCGGACAGCATGGGCGGCAGGTCGAAAGCGGCGGTGATTTCGGCACGTGTGGCACCGTCGCGCACGACATGGTTTTCAGCGCGGGCGCCGAGCGCGAGTTGCAGCGCATCGATCAGGATCGACTTGCCAGCGCCGGTTTCACCGGTCAAGACCGAGAAGCCGGCGTCGAACTCGACGTCCAGCGTGCTGACGATGACGAAATCCTTGAGGGTGAGGCTCTTGAGCATGAGTGGAAAAAAATCAGACGGCGCCGGGCCGCCCCAAGGCGGCTGAGCACCCCCTCGGGGGGCGGGCGCGAAGCGACCTGGGGGCTGTCATCACACGCCTTCGTACCAGCGCAGCTTGCGCCGCAAGGTGGCGTAGTAGCTCCAGCCGCGCGGGTGCAGAAAGCGCACCATCTGGGCCGAGCGGCGCACGCGGACCTGGTCGCCGTGCAGCAGGCTGGCCAGGCGGTGCATGTCGAAATTGGCGCTGCAGTCGCGCCCGGCGACGATGGTGACGGTCACGTCCTGCCCGTCGGGCAGCACGATCGGCCGGTTGGACAAGGTGTGCGAGGCGATCGGCAGCATCACCCAGCCGGCGATGGCCGGGTGCAGGATCGGGCCACCTGCCGACAGCGCATAAGCAGTGGAGCCCGTGGGCGAAGCGATGATCAGGCCGTCGGCGCGGATGTTGGCGACGAACTCGTCGCCGACGTCGATGCGCAACTCGACCATGCTCGCGGTGTTGCCGCGGCTGACCACCACGTCGTTCAACGACAGGCCTTCGAAGATGTTCTCGCCGTCGCGCCAGACCTCGCCTTCGATCATCGCGCGGCGCTCTTCCTCGTAGTCGCCTTGCATCATCGGGCCCAGCGCCTCGGCCCAGTCGGCCGCGCGGATGTCGGTGATGAAACCGAGCCGGCCCTGGTTGATGCCGACCAATGGCAGGTTGTAGAAGGCGAGTTCGCGTGCGATGCCGAGCATCGTGCCGTCGCCGCCGACGACCACTGCGATGTCGCAGCGTTCGCCCAGTTCGGCGGTGGTCCACGCCCCGTGGTCGGCCCAGTCGGTGTTCAAGGCGGTTTCGCGCTCGACAGACACCTCCATGCCTTGGCGGAGCAGAAATTCGGCGAGGCTTTGCAGCATGGGCCTGATGCCCTGGGCCTGGTACTTGCCTATCAACGCAGCGTGGCGAAAGCGATTGGGCATGGCCCTGGTCTGGTTCAAGAGGGTGCGAGGAATTACACCACAGGGGCTTTCGCACGGCAGGGTGACCAAGGCCCCCTGTCCGTACAATGATTTCATGCTCGACGAGCGCTCACGATCGCTGCTGAAGACCCTGGTTGAACGGTACATCGCCGACGGCCAGCCGGTAGGCTCGCGCACGCTGTCCAAAGCCTCGGGGCTGGAACTGTCGCCGGCGACCATCCGCAATGTGATGGCCGACCTCGAAGAGCTGGGCCTGATCGTCAGCCCGCACACCTCGGCCGGCCGCATCCCCACCGCGCGTGGCTACCGGCTGTTCGTCGACACGATGCTGACGACGCGCACGCTCGATTTGAGCCAGACGCCACCCGACCTGGTGGCGGCGCGTGAGCAACTGCACCCCGATCAACCGCAGCGCGTGATCGCGCAGGCGGCGCAGTTGCTTTCCAACCTGTCCAGCTTTGTCGGCGTGGTCACCGCACCGAAGAAGCCGAGCGTGTTCCGCCACATCGAATTCCTTCGCCTGGGCGAGAAGCGCGTGCTGGTGATCCTGGTGGCGCCGGACGGCGACGTGCAGAACCGCGTCATCTTCACCGCCCACGACCCGACCCAAAGCGAGCTGGTCG
>NZ_JBFUGE010000473.1:0-4652 GCF_056403075.1 Ideonella sp. P3_A4
CTCGAAGTCGACAGGCACGAAGGCGGTGTCACCGACGTCGAGGCCGGCAGCGCTGAGGGCAGCCTGTTTCCAGCGCTGCGTCGACGGATGGTCGACCTCGAACACGCGCAGGCCTTTTGCGGCATGCACGTTGCGCGCAGCAAAGGTGTCCAGCCCCGCGCCCAGCACCACGTACTGGCGCAKGCCCGCGTCGACGCGGCGCGCCAGTTCGTCTTCGGCCACGCGGCTGCGAGCCACCAGTGAGGCTCGCAAACCACGCGACATCGGATCGTTGCAGGTGAAGGGGTCGGCCCGCAGCGCGTCGGCCATCGTCTGGCCAAGCAATGGCAGTGCCACGGGGTCGTCGAGCACGATCGGCTCGTCGAGCAAGGCATGCACGGCACGCAGCGTCGCCACGCGCAAGGCTGTGCGGCTGGGCTCACCGCTGTGGATGATGTTGGCGTTCGGGGTGTTCATCGTTCGTGCTCCTTCATCATGGTTCGAAGCCGCACTGTGTGGCCTCACGCTGCGTGAGGGTCAAGCACGGCACTCGCCTCGAGCGCCTGGTAGATGTACTCGCGCACCTCGGTCGGCAGCGCCGCACCGGCGCGCAGCAACGGCTCGTTGGCATGGGCTTTCATCAGCCGCGCGCACAACGCCGGGTCGTTGCGGGTCAGGCGCGCCAACAGCCGGCGCCATGCGTCGACCGCCGGCTGGGCAGCGGGGTCTTCGGGCAGCGTGCCAGCCTGCATCAACGCATGGACTTGTTCGGTCAGCGCGCGCCAATCGGGCTGCATCGACTTGTCGAGCCGCTCGATGTCGTCGGCCGACAAATACTTGCCCAAGGTGGCCAGGCGCAACTGGATGGCCTGGTCGATGTAGTGCAGCGTGGCGCGGTCGATGCCGGCCTTGTTGCTGTTGGTGACCGGCTGCTCTTCCAGCATCTGGCGCCAACGCTCCAGCAGCCGGGTGTCGCCGCGCATCCAGCGCATCGTCAGGTCCATCCAGCGGCGTGCCAGCGGCTGCAGCTCGAGCGCATCAATGGGCACGCCCGCCTGCATTGCGGCCTTCACCTCAGCCACCAGCGGCGGCCACTCGGCCTCGGTGCGCGCCCAGTCTTCGAACAGGCGCTTGATCTCGTCGGCGCTGAAGTACTGCGCACAGGCATTCATCAGCGACAGGCCGCCCAGCCAATCATCAAGCCCCGGCTGGCTGCCGCTGGCGAGCAGCGAATGCATCAGCGTCAGCTTCGAGCGCAGCTGCTGGCTGCGCTCGATCTGCTCGTCGATCGCGGCGATCTGGCGCGCGATCAGTGCCGGCAGTGGTGTGCCGTGGCCGGCATCGAGCAGCGATGCAATCTCGGCCAACGCCAGCCCCATGCCACGCAGCGCCTGGATGCCGTGCAGCCGCGCCACGTCCTGGTCGTCGTACAGCCGGTAGCCCGATTCGGACCGGGCCGAGGGCTGCAGCAGACCGATGCTGTCGTAGTGATGCAGCGTGCGGATGGTGAGCCCGCTGCGCCTGGCCAACTCGCCCACTTTCAGCAAGCGTGCTCCCTGTGTCGGTTCAGTTCAGATGAGCGGCCGAGTATCAACCCTCACGCGGCGTGAGGGTCAAACGCCCGCCGGCCGCGGGGCTTTTCCGGCGGGGCAGCCAGCACCACCGCCAGCAGCACGCACGCGAGCCCCGCCCACTGGGCGACGCGGATAGTTTCGCCCAGCCACAAGGCCGACAACAGCAAGGCCGATACCGGCAACCAGGCCGTGGCCAGCGAGGCCCGCGTGCCGCTGGTACGGGCACTGCCGGCGTACCAGAGCAGGAAGCCGCCGACTGTYGGCACCCAGGCGTAGTAGGCGATCGCAGCGAGCGCAGGGGTGTTCAAAACAGAGGGTGATGCGTGCAGCATCAGTGACGCCGGGATCGCTGACAGCGCCAGGCCGCCTGCACTCATCAGCGTCGACAAAGCCAGCGCCGGCACCGGGGTGGTCAGGCGCTTGTTGGCGAGGATGAACAAGGCCTCGCAGCCGATGGCCGCCAGCACCAGCGCGATGCCTTGCCAGCGCTCGGGCGCGGCGGCGCCAGCTGCATCCGGCGAGGCGGCCACCACCATCACGCCGACAGTGGCCAGCACGACCGAGGCCGCCAGCCGCCAGCCCGGCCGTTCGCCGAGGAACAGCACCGACACCAGCGCCGACACGGCCGGCAAGGTGCCAGCGACGATGCCGGCATCGGCCGCGCCACAGCGCCTGACGCCTTCGATCAACAGCACCGTGTAGCCCACGCTGCCGGCCGCCGCTTGCAGCAGCAACAGAGCGCCATCGCGCCAACCCACGCGCGGCCAGCGCGCGCCGGTCCAGTACAWCAGCAGCAGAAACACCGGCAGCGCTGCGGCGTGCCTCAAGGCAGTGGCCAGGAAGGGCTCGACTCTCTGGCCGATCAGTTGGCTGGCAACGACGGTGCTGCCAACCACCACCATGGCCAGGCTGCACAGCCACTGGCCTTTCGCAGATTCACGGGACTCGCGGGACGCGAGCGATTCGGACGATACGGACATGCAAGACCTCTGAAGACATTCCAGGGTCCGCAGTCTCGCGACGCAAAGCGCCGCGGTCTTGAACGTGGTTGCAGCCGCGCTTGAGGCTAACGCGCCATCGCCTGCTGCCAGGCACCGGGCGTGAAGCCGAAGTGGCGGGCGAAGGTGCGCGTCATGTGGCTCTGGTCGGCAAAGCCGCAGGCCGCCGCCGCGCTGGCCAGGCCGGCGCCGTCGCGGATCAGGGCCCGCGCGCGCTCGGCGCGCTGCTGCAGCAACCACGCAAACGGCGTCAGGCCAAAAACCTTCTGGAACTGCCGCAGCAGCTGGAATTTGCTCAGCCCCGCAAGCGTGGCCAATTGCTCCAGGCTGGGCACGTCGAGCGGGTCGTCGCCGAGACGGTCGCGCACGGTCAGCATGCGGGTGGTGGCGATGCCAGCGCCCCCCTCCTGCGGCGCCATGGCCGTCGCGTGGCCTTGCAGCAGCAAGCCGCAGGCATGGGTCAGCGCCTCATCGCAGGCCAGCGCATCAGCGGGTGTGGCGGCGCCGGCATTCCAGCATTCCAGCCGGTCCAGCAGCAGGCGCAAGGCCTGGCCCAGACGGGCGTCGTGCACCACCGGGCGGATCAGCGCCATATCGGCCGGCACCTCGACCATCGAGCCCACGATCTGCGGCTCCAGGTAGACCATGCGCCAGCGGCGCGAGTCGGCGCCCAACGGCCGGCCGTCGTGCACTTCGCCCGGGTTGGTGGTGATCAGGTCGCCGGCGAATGCCTCGACATCGCCCTGCCCGCTGGCCGAGCGCTGCGCGCCCTGCTCCACCACGCCCAGCCCATAGGTGGCGTGCCAATGCYGCCCATAGTGGCGCGCACTGTCGATCCAGGTGCCATGCACGCCTTTCCAGGGCGAGCCGAGCACTCGGCAATGGTGGTGGGGCACATCAGCCATGGCGCGCATGATGCCCGAGGCCCCGCCACATCCGGGCTTCCGGCGTAGTGCTATGGCTTCTGGATGTCGCTCGGGCAATCTTTCTTGGCTGTTTCTGTCACGCACCAGTCGGCAAACAAAACGGTCTCGTCACGCAGGTACGAAATATTGTCCAGGCTGCGATAAATGCCCCATTTACCCCGGTTGTAGGAGGCGCCCGTTCGCCAGGTATCCAAGGTGCCGCTCTTCCACGACAACAGCGAGGCGCCATCGCTGAGCCTGCGCAGGTTCACCTGGATGTTGCCGTTGTCATCGTTCAAGATTCGGACATACGCCTCCACCCAGGTATTGATGAACGGCGCCAGATTGACCTCGGCCTTCACCCCGCTGTTGGACGAGCCGGTGTAGATGACCTGCAATTTGTTGGGACTGCCGGCACGTGGCGTGAGCGTCAAGATCGGCGAATCATCGTCACCGCCATAGGCCTTGACTTGGTGAATATGCGTGAAACTCGGCGAGGGCTGAAACCCCGCGGGCAGCTTGAACTTCCAGCGGTAGTGCGCCGTTTCACCACGGGTGTGTTGCTGGGTGGGCGAGCCCTCGGGCGACGTCYTGATCTCCACACGTTGCCGATCGGTGGCGGTGCACCTGTCGTCGTCCAGATCGCGGTGGATGTCGAAGGCAAAGACATTCTTCTTCAATTCGCTGTCGAATGCTTCGCGGATGTGCCGGACGGCATGCTTGCAATCCGGCACCTCGATCCCGAATTTCTTGGACTCGATCAGTTCATAGGTATTGCCGACACCATCAGCACTCAAGGTGACCGCGGCCTGTGCGGCGAATGTGCCTAGAAATACGGCTGCGCCAGCCCAATATCGAGCACTGAAAGCAATCGGGATATTTTTCATTGACGGACTTTCTGTACGGTTGACCCTAATGCCCCAAGAGGGGCGCTTTTCTCAATCCAGATGCTTCCGCCCGGCCCCATAGGCGTCAATCTGTAGATGTAACGACTTTCACGTCAGATCGTCGACCCCATGTCCGCCAATACAAGGCCCTTTACCGATCGGGAATATCGCGTGCGGCCCCCGCCGTCTTCGCTACAACTCGACACAGCGCCAGGGCATGAATATTCATACGCCCGCCAACCACGCGCCGCGCGTGAGCCGGACCACCCAATCCGCCAGCGTGGACTTGCGTTGACCCCACCTGTCGTG
>NZ_JBFUGE010000474.1:0-4649 GCF_056403075.1 Ideonella sp. P3_A4
GCATTTGCCGGCGCGCCGGCGGTGAACGGCGCCAAATGAGAGCCGCCGCAAGACCCGCTGCTGCGGGCATCGACGGGCGCCGTTGCGCCGACCCGCGTTGGCACCGGCGCTGGAACCACCGCATGCGCCATTCGCTGGGGCTGCGTCTGATCGTGTTGTTCCTGGCGTTGGCGCTGGCCATCAGCTGCACCTTCATGTTCGGCATGCAACGCGCGTTCAGCACCGGCTGGCGCGATGTGCTGAAGCCACTGGTGGCCGACTACGTTGACCGGCTCGCCGCTGACCTGGGCAGCCCGCCCGACATCGAGCGCGCCAGGGCGCTGACCCAACGTCTGCCGGTAACGGTCGAGATCGACGGCCCGCAGGTCCACTGGCGCTCGGCCCCGCCGCGGCCGGGCTCGATGCTGCAGGAGCATCCGCACGAGTTGCTGATCCGCACCACGGCCGATGGCCACCGCATCCGCTTCGGCCTCGACGCGCAGGAGTGGATGCAGCGGCCCCGCATGATCGGCTGGATGACGCTGACGGTGCTGCTGATGCTGACGGCGGTGGCCTGGAAGCTCGCGCACCATCTGTTCGGGCCTTTGAAGGAGATCGGCGCCGGCGTCGAGCGATTCGGCCGCGGCGACTTCAGCCAGCCGATCAAGCTGCACCGGCACGACGAGCTGGGCGAACTGGCCGAGCAGGTCAACACGATGGCATCCGACCTCTCGGGCATGCTGGACGCCAAGCGCGCGCTGCTGCTGGCGATCAGCCATGAACTGCGTTCCCCGCTGACCCGCGCCCGCCTGAACGCCGAGCTAGTGCCCGAGGGCCCCGAGCGCGACGCGCTGCTGCGTGACCTGGGCGAGATGCGCGACCTGATCACCAGCCTGCTCGAAACCGAGCGCCTGTCGCAGCCGCATGTGGCGCTGCAGCGCGAGCCCACCGACCTGGCCGCGCTGATCGCCAACCTGCAAGCAGGCCCGTTCATCGGCAAGCCGCTGGTGGTCGACGTTCCGCCAGACTTGCCGAGCGCCGAGGTCGACCGCACGCGCCTGACGCTGCTGCTGCGCAACCTGATCGACAACGCCATGCGCCACGCGGCCGATGCGCCGAAACCACCCGAGCTGAACGCCGCGCTGGTCGATGGCCAATTGACCGTGACGCTGCGCGACCATGGCCCCGGCGCGCCGCCCGAGGTGCTGGCCCGTCTGGCCGAGCCGTTCTACCGCGCCGATGCGGCGCGACAGCGCGCCACCGGTGGCGTCGGGCTGGGCCTGTACCTGTGCCGGCTGATCGCACAGGCGCATGGTGGCAGCCTGCGTTTCGAAGCCGCCGAGCCCGGGCTGCGCGTGGTGCTCAACCTGCCTTGGTCTGGAACAGCGCGTCCATCGCCTGGTTGAAGATGCCGAAGTCCAGCGGCTTGGTCCAGTAATCCGCAAAGCCGCTTTGCAGCGCGTGGCGGATGTCCTCGGGCATCGCGTTGGCCGACAGCGCGATGCAGGGGATGCGCAAGGTGCGCGGGTCCTTGCGCAGCTGGGCCATCACCTCCAGCCCGTGCAGATCCGGTAGCTGCATGTCCAGCAGGATCAGCGAGGGCGTGATCTCGGCCGCCTTGCGCAGGCCGCTGCCGCCGTCCGGAGCGCTGTGGAAGACCAGGCCGGGCCGGCGCTCGGCCAGCTCCTGCACGATCATCACGTTGACCGGGTTGTCTTCGATGTAGAGCAGCACTGGCGCGGCGCTAGGTGCCGGGGCAGCCAGGGGCGGGTCAGCCGCAGCGACGGCGGCCTGTGGAGGCGGCGCCATCGGTGGGGCAGGCGGTGTGGCCTGCACCGGCGGCGGCGGTGGCGCGTTCAACGGCGGTTCCAGCACGACGAAGCTGCGCGACTCGGGGGCCTCGCTGTCGGCCCGGCCCAGCCACAGCTCGAATTCGCTGCCCTGGCCGGGCGTGCTGCGCGCGGTCACCTCGCCGCCCATGCGTTCCATCAGCGTCTTCACCACCGCCAGGCCGATGCCCACGCCGGGCACACCGGGTTGGCGCTCGGCGGCGCGGTGGAAGGGCTCGAAGACCCGCTCCAGCGCCTCGGCGGACATGCCGTGGCCACCATCGCGCACGGTGATGCAGACGCGGCCATTCGGCACGGCGCGCGCGCTCAGGTCGACCCAGCCGCCCGGGCGGTTGTACTTGACCGCGTTGGTCAGCAGGTTCAGCAGCACCTGTTTCAGCCACAGCGCGTCGGCTTGTGCGGCCAGGCCGGGGGTGCAAGGGTCGCGCCTGAGCACCACGCCGTGCTCTTCTGCCATGCCTTCGATCAGCGGCAGGCTGTCGGCGAACAGGTCGTCCAGCGGCACCTTACCCAACGGGTGCGCGTCCGCCTCCTCGCTGCCGGGGCGGGCCAGCTCCAGCACGTCGTTGATCAGCGCCAGCAGATGCCGGCCGGCGGACTGGATGTGCTCCAGCCGCGCCTGGCGGGCCACCGCGCCCTGGGCCTCGCCGTCGGCCAGCATCAGCTCGGTGAAGCCGATGATCGCGTTCAGCGGGGTGCGCAGCTCGTGGCTCATGCGCGCCAGCAGCTCTGACTTGGCTTCGCTCTCGCGCTCGGCCACCGCCTTGGCCTGGCGCTGAGCCTCAGCCTCGCGGCTGGCGGTGATGTCCCAGTTGACGCCGATGCGGCGGATGATCTGGCCCTGGTCGTCGAACACCGGCACCGAGCGCGAGGCCAGCCAGCGCGCCTTTCCATCGGGCAGCATCACGCGGAACTCGTACTGCGTCGGCCCACGCCCGCCCATCGCACGCTGGATCTGCTGGCTCACGTAGTCGCGGTCTTCCGGGTGCAGCAGCAGCGTCATCTGGGCGATGGTCGGTGCTTGCGGCTGAGGCGCCAGACCGCGCAGCAGGAACATCTGCTCGTCCCAGCGGCTGGTGCCCTCGGGCAGGTCCCATTCCCAGGTGCCGATGCCGGCGGTGCGGGCGATCAGCGCGATGCGCTGGTTGGCGTCGCGCAGGCGTTGCTCGGCCAGCATGCGGGCCGTCACGTCGATCGCCATGCCGACAAAGGCCACCAGCTGGCCCTGGTCGTTGCGGATGGCCATGCGCCGCGTCAGCACCTGGCGCCACTGGCCGTCTTCGTGCCTGAAGCGGGCCAGCGCCTCGATCTGCCTGCCTTGCTCGCGCGCCTGGTGGGCGGCATCGACCATCGCCTGCCGGTCGTCCGGGTGGATGGCCAGCAGCATGTCGTCCACCGGCCAACCCTCGGGCCGCGACGGCAGGCCCAGCAGCCGAAAGCCCGCTGCGTTCGCATGCACCCGCTGGGTGGCAATGTCCAGCCGCCAGATGCTGACGTTGGACATGTCCAACGCCATGTGCAGCTGGTCGAGGTCGAAGCTGGGATCCTGGGGCGGGGCGGTCATCGGTCGGGAGCGCCGCCGTCGGCGCCTCGGGCGAGTTTAGGCCCTGAGCCGGCCGCGCCGGCCCTGTGACTTGCCCCCAGAATGAGCCCATGAAATCCGTCAGCCTGTGTTCGCCGGTGCAAGGGGTGGTGATCGCGGTCGAAGCCGCGGTCGGGGACGCGGTGGCCGCTGGCCGGCCGGTCGTCGTGATCGAGTCGATGAAGATGGAGGTGCCGGTCGAAGCGCCGTTTGCCGGCTGCGTGCGCGCGCTGCACATCGCCGTGGGAGACACGGTGAGCGAGGGCGAGGCCCTGGCGCGCTTCGAGGAAAGCGCCGACGCGTCTCCGGCTGCCACGCCGTCCGCACCGCCTGCCGCCGCACCACACCCGGAGCTGCAGACCCTGCAGCGCCGCCGCCACCAGTTGACCGACGCCGCCCGACCCGAGGCCGCCGCGCGCCGCCACGCCGCTGGCGGCCGCACGGTGCGCGAGAACATCGCCGACCTGCTCGATGCCGGCAGCTTCAACGAATACGGCGCGTTGGCGGTCGCTGCCCAGCGCAGCCGCCGCCCGCTCGACGAGCTGATCGCCCAGACGCCGGCCGATGGCCTGGTCACCGGCATTGGCACCGTCAACGCGGCCGAGTTCGGCGCCGAGCGGGCGCGCTGCGCGGTGATGGCTTACGACTACACGGTGCTGGCCGGCAMGCAGGGTGTCTTCAACCACCATAAGAGCGACCGCCTGCTGGAACTGGCCGGGCGGCTGAAGCTGCCGGTGGTGCTGTTCGCCGAAGGCGGCGGCGGCCGGCCGGGCGATGTGGACTGGCCGATCGTCGCCGGGCTGGACTGCACCACCTTCGCCCGCTGGGCTGCTCTGGCCGGCCAAGTGCCGCGCGTCGGCATCGTCGCTGGCCGCTGCTTTGCCGGCAATGCGGCGCTGCTGGGTTGCTCAGACGTCATCATCGCCACCGACTCGGCCAGCATCGGCATGGGCGGCCCGGCCATGATCGAAGGCGGTGGCCTGGGCAAGGTGGCGCCTGAAGATGTGGGACCGGTGTCGGTGCTTGGGCCCAACGGCGTGATCGATATTCGCGTGGTCGACGAGGCCGCCGCCGTGGCCGCGGCCAAGCGCTACCTCGGCTACTTCCAGGGCCCGCTGCCGCCGGGTGAAGCGGCTGACCAGACCCCGCTGCGCCACGCCTTGCCCGAGAACCGTAACGCGCTGTACGACCCGCGGGCCATCATCCGCACGCTGGCCGACGTGGGCTCGGTGATGGAG
>NZ_JBFUGE010000475.1:0-4637 GCF_056403075.1 Ideonella sp. P3_A4
TCAGCACGCCGCAGTCAGCACGCCGCAGCGCCGCACCGGCCGCGGTGCGCAGGCTCGTCACCGAGGCGGCGAGACGGCTCTTCAGGTCGGCTGGTGCGCCGAGGTAGCTGTTGGTCAGCTGGCCCGGATCGGTCAGGGTGTTGTACAACTCGAACTCGCCGGTGTCGTACTCGAGGTAGGTCAGGCCGCTGGCCGTGCGCACGCCGCTGAAGACCGRGATGCCGGGCCCGTCGCCCAGCGTCTCGAACGGGTCCGCCGGTTCGAGCGTGCCGTCGGTCTGGGCCCGAAAGCCGTCGGTGTTGTCGGGCTTGTGCTCCAGCAGCAGCACCTGACGCCACGTGCCCGCGGTCTCGCCGCGCAGCAGCTGCAGCAACGATCGCCCGTCGACGAAGCTCGGCGCGCTGATGCCGGCGATGGCGGCCAGCGTGGGGGCGTAGTCGACATTGGCGGTGATCTGGGTCACCGTGGCACCGCGCCGCACTCCCGGGCCGCGGATGACCAGCGGCACCAGCAGGTCTTCTTCGAACGCCGTCATCTTGCCGGAGTCGAGCCGGTGCTGACCCTGGTGGTAGCCGTTGTCGGAGGCGAAGACGATGTAGGTGCTCTCCAGCTGGCCCTTGGCCTGCAGCGTGTCGACGACGCTCTGCACCAGCTCGTCGACCGCTTGCAGAGCCTGCAGGCGGTGCCGGTACAGCTTGTCCATCTGGTCGATCTGGTCGGCGGTCAACAGCGGCAGTGCCTGGACCCAGGCCGGCTTGTCGCTGACGTCGGCCTCGTTGAAGGACGCGGTGCGTGGTGCCTGCGCACCTGGGAACAGGTCGGCATGGCGCGGCGCCGGCGTGGAAGGCCCGTGGGGCGCGTAGGTCGGGATGTAGACGAAGAAGGGCTTGTCGGGGAACTGGTCGACCGAGCGGCGAATGAAGTCGGTGGCCTTGGCCGACAGCACGTCGGTCATGTAGTCGTCTGCGGTTTCGCCGTAGCTGACGGTGTGGCCGTTTTCGTTCAACGAGTAGTTGAATTCCTTGTACGGCGTGCCCTCGTTCGGGCTGGCCCATTCCGTCCAGCCGGGCGGAATGTAGTTGGCCGAAGCGGTGTTGGGATAGCCGTTCAGGTATTTGCCGAACAGGGCCGTGCGGTAGCCCGCACCCTGCAGCCAGGTGGCGATGGTCGATTGCTCGAGCCCCTTGGCGTAGACCGCCTCGAAGCCACCATCCGGCGGGCCGTTCTTGAAAATGCTGGTGTTGTGCGAGAACTGGCCGCGCAGGCCACTGATGCGCGASGGGCAGCACAGCGACAGGCTGACGTAGTGGCGGGCAAAGGTGGTGCCCTGGTCGCGCAGCAAGGCTTTCACCCGCGGCATCTGTGCCAGCGAGGGCATGTCCTGGTCGTCGGTCAGGATGAAGACGATGTTCGGCGCGCGCTGATCAGGCGGCGGTGGCGGCATGCTGTTGCCACCACTTCCGCCGCACGCGACGTGCAGCAACAGCACGATCACGGCCCCCAGCCGCAGCAGCTTGCGCATGGTGTCTCCTGGTGTGTGCCTCTCGCGGGCCTCTGTCGGGTCACCTGTCGGGGACCGCCGGGGGCTTGGCGATTCTGCCGGCGCGGCCGCCGCGCGGCAACCGCCGGCGGCCGGCCTTTACCTTGGGGAAACTTTGGCGGGCCGGCGCCGCCCCGGGGTCAGGGCGCGGCCTGCTCGGCTTGGCGAAGCGCCGCACCGCTGGCGTTCTTCAACGCGGCCACCCAGTTGGCCAGTCTGGCCTTGGTCTGCGGCGTGGTGAAGACGTAGGTGTTGCGCAGTTGAGCGGGGTCGGTGGTGTTGTTGTAGTACTCGTGCTCGCCTGTCGTTGTGTACTCGACGTAGGTCGTGCCGTCGTTGATGCGCAGGCCCAGGAAGCCGTCGATGCCTGGGCCATCGCCGGTGGTCCACAGGCCCGACTCGAACGGGTCCGACGGTTCCAGCGGGCCTTCGGCGTTGCRCAGCGGGGGCAGGAACCCGTCTTTGTTTTCCAGCAGCAGCGCGGCGCGCCAGGTGGGTGGTGTCTGGCCCTTCAGGAACGGCACCAGCGAACGTCCGTCGACGAAGTTGGGGGCCGACGCGCCGCCGATCTCGGCAAAGGTGCTGGCGTAGTCGACGTTGGCGGTGATGTGGTCGATGGTGCGGCGGGCCGGCACGCCTGGGCCGCGCACCGACAGCGGGATCAGCAGGTCTTCTTCGTAGGCGGTCATCTTGCCGGAGTCGAGCCGGTGCTGGCCTTGGTGATAGCCGTTGTCAGAGGCGAAGAAGACGTAGGTGTTGTTCAACTCGCCCTTGGCCTGCAGCGTGTTGACGATGCTCTGCACCATTTCGTCGATGGCCAGCAGCGACTGGCGGCGCTTGCGGTAGAGCTTGTCCATGCCCTTGATCTGCGTCTGGTTCAGCAAGTGCAGCGCGCGGACCCAGGCGGGCTTGTCGCTCACGTCGGCCTCGTTGAACGACGGGCCTTGCGGCACCTTGATGTCTTTGAACTCGTTCTCGTGTCGTGGTGCCGGCGTCGCCGGTGCATGGGGCGCGAACGGTGCGAGGTAGACCAGGAAGGGCTTGTCGGGAAACTCTTCGACCGAGTGGCGAATGAAGTCGGTGGCCGCCTTCGAGATCACGTCGGTCAGGTAGTCGGCATCGGCCGCGCCGTAGTCGACCAGCACGCCGTTGTGGTTCATCGTGTAGTTGAAGCCCTTGTACGGCGTCCCGGCCGCGGGGCTCATCCACTCCGTCCAGCCCGGCGGGACGTAGCGGGGCGAGGGCCCCTCCTCGGGGTAGCCGTTCAGGTATTTGCCGAACAACGCGGTGCGGTAGCCGGCGTCGTGCAACCACGTGGCGAACGTGGAGGCCTCTTCGCCCTTTTGGTAGAAGCCGCCGAAACCGCCATCGGGCAGGTCGTTCTTGAAGATGCCGGTGTTGTGCGAGAACTGGCCGCGCAGCGTCGAGGCGCGCGACGGACAGCACAGCGAGAGGCTGACGTAGTGGTGCCGGAAGCTGGTGCCCTGGTCGGTGATCAGGGACTTGACCTGGCTCATCTGCGCCGCGGCGACGGCGTCCAGGTCGTCGGCGAGGATGAACACGATGTTGGGTGCCTTGGCGCCAACGGGCGCGGCCAAAGCGAGACCCAAAGCCGCGGCAGCAAGCGCGCGGCGAGCGAGATGGCCCATGTTGACTCCCTGGAACGTTGAAGTTTGGAATCCGCCTCACCCGGTGGGGCGAGGCAGTCACAAATTCTTCTCCGGCGTTACAGGAGCGCCTAGGGTTCAAAGCGTTACGTTGGTAACACTCGGAACCGTCATGTAGCCATGCCCATAGCAGCTAAGGGTGGGCAAGCCACCCTTCCAGGTCTCAGGGCGCGTGCAGTTCGGCCGCGCGCAGCTCGGCGCCAGCCGTGTTCTTCAGCGCCGCCAGCCACGATGCCAGGCGCTGCTTGGACAGCGGCGAAGCGATCGTGTAGCTGTTGCGCAGCTGGGCCGCGTCGAAGCCGTTGTTGTACAGCTCGTGCTCGCCGGTGGTGTATTCGAGATAGGTCGTGCCGTCGTTGATCCGCAGGCCCATGAAGCCGTCGATGCCCTGGCCGTCGCCGGCCGGCCGGATGCGCATCTCGAACGGATCCGACGGCTCCAGCGGGCTCTCGGCGTTGCGCAGCGTCGGGGAGGCGCCGTCCTTGTTCTCCAGCAGCAGAGCGGCGCGCCAGCTCGACGGCGTCTGGCCGTTCAGGAACGGCACCAGCGAGCGGCCGTCGACGAAATCGGGGGCGTGAGCGCCACCGATCTCGGCGAAGGTGCCGGCGTAGTCGACGTTGGCAGTGATCTGGTCGACCGTGCGCTTGGCTGGCACGCCAGGGCCACGCACCGACATCGGGATCAGCAGGTCTTCCTCGAAGGCAGTCATCTTGCCGGAGTCGAGGCGGTGCTGGCCCTGGTGGTAGCCGTTGTCCGAGGTGAAGAAGATGTAGGTGTTCTCGAGCTCACCCTTGGCCTGCAAGGTGTTGACGATGTTCTCGACCATCTCGTCGACCGCCAGCAGCGACTGGCGCCGCTTGCGGTAGAGCTTGTCCATGTCGGCGATCTGCGCGGAGGTCAGCAGCGGCAGCGTGCGCACCCAGTTCGGCTTGTCGCTGACATCGCTCTCGTTGAACGAAGAGCCGCGCGGCACCTTCAGGTTCTTGAACATGTTTTCATGACGCGGCGCCGGGATGGCGGGCGCATGAGGCGCGTAGGGCGCGAGGTAGATGAAGAAGGGCTTGTCGGGGTGCTGGTCGACCGAGTTGCGAATGAACTGGGCCGCGGCGTTGGAGATCACATCGGTCAGGTAGTCCGCGTCGGCCTTGCCGTGGTCTTCCATCGAACCGTTGTGGTTCATCGTGTAGTTGAAGCCCTTGTAAGGCGTACCGGCCACGGGRCTCATCCATTCGGTCCAGCCCGGCGGGATGTAGCTGTTGGAGGGGCCGCCCTCGGGGTAGCCGTTGAGGTACTTGCCGAACAGCGCGGTGCGGTAGCCGGCGTCGGTCAGCCAGGTGGCCACCGTCGAGGTCTCTTCGCCCCTGGCGTAGAAGGCGCCGAAACCGCCGTCGGGCAGTTCGTTCTTGAAGATGCCGGTGTTGTGCGAGAAC
>NZ_JBFUGE010000476.1:0-4623 GCF_056403075.1 Ideonella sp. P3_A4
GAGACCGTCACCGCCACGGCGCCCGCGCCTTCCGCAGGTGAGCTGGGCTTTGCGCAGATCGTCGGTGCAGTCCGCACCCGGCCGTTGGTGCCCAAGACATCACGCAAGAAAGCTGCCGCGGAGCCGCCCGCCGCCGAGGAGCAAGAGAGCCCCGCGGCAGCGCTGGAGCGCGCCGCAACGATGGTGCGCAGTGGCCAGATGGAAGCCGGCATCGCGTTGTGCCAACAGATGTGGCCGATCGTGTCTGAGGCCGACGACGTGCTGCAGATGGGCATCTGCCAGCACATGATGGCTATCGGCTACCAGTACACMGGCAAGCTCAAAGAAGCGCTGACCGCCGGCCACCTGGGTATCGAGTTGCTGACGCGCGCGGCCGACCCGATCCGCCTGCTGCGGCTGTTGGCGGCGCACGCCATCACCGTGGCGCAGCTGGGCCAGGTGGCCGAGGCGCTGGAGCTTCTAAACCGCGCGATCCAGCTGCTGCCACTGGTGGGTGATGCGCCCTGGCACCAATGCGTGTTCTGGACCAACGCTGGCGCAGTTCACCAGGCGCTGGGCCAGATGGACCAGGCGCTGGCAGCCTGGGAACGCTGCATCGAGCTGAACAAGCGCCACGACGACCCGAACCTGGCCGCGGTCACCAAGGCCAACCTGTTCGCCTACCGGATGGTGGCCGCGCGCAAGCGGCATGCCGACCGCGCGACCATCATGGCGGCCTACGACGAGCACCGCCAGCTGCTCGACGAACTGGTCGCCACCGAGCGGCATCACCTGGTGCTCAACGGCGCCGCAGAAGCGGCCGACGCGATGATCGACCTGGGCGAGCTGGACGAAGCGCGGGCGGTGCTGAAGCTGGGCGTCAAGTCGGCCAAGATCGCTGGCTTAGGCCCCAGCCGCGCCAGCCTGGAGCTGCACCTCGCGCGCGTAGAGCGCCTGAGCAATCAGCACCGGTTCGCAGCGGCCCATGTGGCCGAGGCGTTGGCGCTGGTCAACGAGAGCCAGGACCAAGAGCTGCTGGCCCGCGTGCACCTGGAAAACAGCCTGCTGCAAGAGGCGCAGCAGCATTGGCGCTCGGCGCTCGATTTCTTCAAGCGTTATGCCGAAACACGCGAGGCCTTGCTTGCTGCGCAGGCGGACACGCGTGCGCAGGCGCTGGCCGCGCGGGTCGACGTGGAGCGCAACCGCGTCGACGCCGAGTTGGCCCGCATGCGCAGTGCCGAGCTGGAGCGTCAGGTCAGCCACATGGCCGAAGAGGCGGGCGAGCTGAAGCGCCAGGCGCTGGAAGACCCGTTGACCGGGCTGGCGAACCGGCGCCAGTTCGAGCTGCGCGTCACGCAGCTGCAAGCCGAGCGCGGGCTCGACCAGCCGCTGGTGCTGATGATTGGCGACATCGACCACTTCAAGCACATCAACGACCGCTTCTCGCACGCCAGCGGCGACGACGTGCTTCGCGCAATCGGCCGGCTGCTGCGCGACCACCTGCGCCCGCACGATGCGATCGCGCGCTGGGGCGGCGAAGAATTCGTGGTCGGCTTTGGCGGTGGCCTGCCGCTGGACCAGGCCTTGAAGGTGGCCGACCGCCTGCGCGCCACGATCGAGCAACACCCCTGGAGCCCCATTGCGCCCGAGCTGAAGGTGACGATGAGCCTGGGCCTCGCGGCGATGACCGAAGGCGAAAGCGTTGCCGATGCGCTGCTGCGTGCCGACACGGCCCTGTACGAATGCAAAAAAGGCGGCCGCAACCAGGTGCGCGCGGCCCTCTGAACAGGCCTGTCACCTGGCGCTTGCCGCCAAACCCCCTCAAACCCTTGAGGGGGTGAGTCAACTCAGGTCAACCGATGTTGTTGACTCCAGAGCACCCAGCAATCGTTGTGCAGCCCGCTCGAAGCGGGCCGGCGAGGGGCCTGCTGCCAGGGCTGCGTGCGCCCTCAAGAGCGGCAGCGCTCAGGGCGGGCAGCGCGACGCGCCCCAACGGCGTCCAATGAACCATCGATGTCGTCTCCAGTGGATGAGCGCGGCGTCGCCCGGCCGCGCTCGAAATGGGACGAGTCAAACCAGTAACCGGTGTGGTGGCCGGCCGCTGCGGGCGCCTCGCGAAAGCCAAGCGCTTGTGGCAACCTGCTTTCGTGGCCGCAGTTGTACGGGCCCGGGGTGGCCTGCAGCTACTCAGTGCTAACCCGCTTCGGGTTGATGCGGGTTCGACGCCGGCGGCGCTTGTCGCGACGCTGCAAACTGGGGCACTTCAGCTTGCCGACTGGCAGACCAATCCGCCACGCGGTGCGGGTTCGGCGAGCGATACGCAGGCGGCCAGCAACTCGCCGTGCTGGAACCGGTAGCCTGCCGCGAGTGCCACGCGCGGCTGCACTGGTTGGCCGCGCAGCAGCAGGTCCGACATCTCGCCCATCAGCCACCGCAGCGGCGCCGCTGGTGCATGCAACCACGCATGTCGATGAAACGACGCGGCGCTGGCCCCCGTGAATTCGGCCTGCGTGCAGACCTGCGGCGCCACGGCGTTCATCGGCCCGGCCAGCTTGCGATGTGCCATCGCAAAGCGGACCAGCCCGACCGCATCGACGAGGTGGATCCATGGCATCGGCTGCCGGCCCCCGCCGAGCACAGCACCCAGGCCACAGCGAGCCGCCAGCGCCAGCCCAGGGTAGGCACCACCGCCACCGCCCAGTACCACGCCCAGCCGCAGGCGCACCACGCGCACGCCCAGCGCTTCGGCGCGGCGCGCCTCGTGCTCGATCGCCACGCACAGGTCCGACTGGAACTGGCCCGGTTGCGGCGGGGCGTCTTCATCCAGCGGCTCTCCATAACGTGCCGGCTCCACGGCGCCGTAGTAGCCGACCGCCGACGCGCTGACCATCACGGCGGGGCGCTGCTGCAGGCGGCGCATCAACGCAATCACCGCGGCCGTCACGTCGACGCGGCTGGCCAGCAGCTCGTGCCGCCGGCGTTGCGTCCACGGCATGCCCAGCACGCGGGCGCCGGCCAGGTTGACGACGGCATCGATGCGCGTTTCCGAAGGGATGTCGGCCAGCGTGTCGACTGCCCAGACGCTGCGGTTCCAGAGCGAGCGCGCCAGCAGCCTGTCGCGTGTCAGCACGATCACGCGGTGGCCGTCGCGTAGCAGGTCGTTGACCAGCGCGCTGCCGACGAAGCCAGTGGCCCCGGTCACCAGCACCGTCGGCGGGACCGACGGCAGTGGCGCTTGCACGGTGGCTCGCGTCTGCGGCGTAGCGCGGCGGCTCAGCTGACGCACCGCCGCGGCGTTGCGCAGCCCCCAGCCAATGACGACCAAGCCGAACAAGCTGAACAACCAGCTCACGGCGCCGTACGCCACCGGCACGATCGTGGTGTCGGCTTGGCTCCAGACCCAGAGGATCGGCGCGAATGTCGCCAGGAACACGCCATAGCCGACCGCCAACACCGTGTGCAGCGCGCGCTCGAACGGTGGCAGGCAGCGCGTGCGGTCTTCTTCGAGGAAGTCGGCCAGCGTGATGCCGACCTCGGCCAGCAACAGCGCACCCAGCAACGCGGCCCACGCACCGCGCCACTCGAACCAGGCGAGGCCGATGAAGAGGGTGCCGTAGATCAGCTCACGCGCCGCATGCAGCGTCAGCTCGCGCCGGGCTGATGGGCGGTGCGGCAGCTTGGCCTGCAGCTCGTGGTGCCACAGGTTGTCGAAAGCGCCGAGCAGCGCCTGGACGAAGAGGATGGTGAAGATGGTGGTCATGATGTTTTGCCCGAATGGTTGCAGTCGCGTGTGATTCAGACGGGGTCGCTGAACACGCCGGTCTGGTGGAAAGTGCGGCCCCACAGCGGGTGGGTCATCGCCAGCGTGAAGCGAAAGCGCCCTTCGCCGAGGTCGGTGTGCGTCACGCGGCAGGTGCCGGGCGTGAACAGCGCAGGCACCGGCAGGCGCCAGCCGCGTGGCCCGACAAGCAGAAAGAAGCGGCGGCTTTCGAAGACCAGCGAACCGCCCGACTCGAACACGTCCAGGTCCATGCCCAGGCCACCGTCGGTGCGTTCGACCAAGCGGCCGTTCGGGCCTAACGCCTTGGTGGAGCGCACCAGGTGCTGGCCGCCGAAATGGCGCTCCCACACCACGCCGCCAGCGCCATCGCCGAGCACCCGCACCTGCGTTGCCACGCCTTCTGCATTCAAGCCCGCCAGCGGGCTGCCGACGGCACGCGACAACCAGGCGAAGATGCGGCCGACGGGCGAGCAGTGCAGGGCCATGTCGCCGGCGTAATGCGTGTTCGGATGGCCCGCAGCGAAGCGCCGGCGCACCGCCGCTGGCAGGCGGGCCCAGCCGGTGGGGCCAACCAGTGCGGCCAGGTCGAGCACGGGTGTCGGGGCGGCGGCGGTCAGGGCGAGGGAGCGAGGCATGGCGGGTCGAGAGGCGTTGCGGATACCCTGTATTCGCAGCTTCCGGGCCAGCCACCTCGCGCGCGCCAAGTCGTTGATTTCATTGCGTTTATCTGCTCGACCTGTATACTTTGGATACAGGGCTCGACCCCCTCATCGTCAACGCCGTTGACAGGGGCCTGCCAAGCGCTCGCCGATGCTGATCCACGCCGTTCTCGCCTTTGCGCTGCTCGAAACCCTGGTACTGGG
>NZ_JBFUGE010000477.1:0-4622 GCF_056403075.1 Ideonella sp. P3_A4
GGTCATCTGCGGCCAGGTGCGCCACTGCGAAACACAGGCGCCAATCGGCGGCGTGCGGGTTCGCGCGTTCGATGTCGACTGGCTGCAAGACGATGCGCTGGGCGACGGCATGACCGACCTCACCGGCCACTTCCGCATCGACTACCTGGCGAGCGACTTCACGCCGACGATCTTCCCGTGGCTGAACCTCGAATGGACCGGCGGGCCCGACCTGTACTTCAAGGTCGAGACGCTGGGCGGCGTGCCGCTGCTGGCCGAGCCGCCATCGCGTGGCCGTGCGCCGGACCGCGAGAACGCCGGCCCCTGCTTCTGCGTCGACCTGTGCCTGAAAGAGTCGCCACCGGTGACCGAACCCGTGCCCGTCTTTGACGCGCTGGGCGGCTATCTGTACGCCAGCCAGATCGAGAGCACAGTGCCGGGCAGCGGCCTGACCGTCGGTGACCACCGCGCTTTCTTCTCGACCGTGCGGCTGAACGGCGTGCTGCCGAAGACGCTGGGCGGGTTGCCGATGGAATATCGCTTCGAGTTCCGCACCACCGATGCGCTGGGCAACCCGACCGGGCCGTGGACGGTGGTCTCGACGACCCAGTTCAGCGACACGATCATCGGCCGCATCGAGCGCCTGGTCTTCATCGGCGGCTTCTGGACGACGCTGACGCACTATGTGCACGCCGACCCGGCGAGCCCGGGTGCGGACGCCAGCCACGCGGCCATCGTCGGCGGCTGGATCCAGGTGCCGCAGTTCAGCAACGCGCTCGATGTGAACGGTTTCTTCGTGCCCAACGGCGACATGCTGCGCGTGATCACGCCGCTGCTGGTGCCCCAGCCCGCATTGAACATGGCCAACGTGATCGCCGGCGAAAGCAGCACGGCCCACGGCGCAGCGCTGGCGCAGAACAGGCACATCGCCCTGCGCATGCGGGTGCGGGCCGTCGGTCTGCCCGGCACCGAGCAAGATGCCGGCACCTGCGCCCATGTGGCGATCGAGAACACTGTCTACAACAACGTGCACAAGGGCGGCTCGTGGGCGCCGGTCGATGTGTCGGGCCAGCTGTGCGCGTGTTCGGTCGACTCGCTGCAACTGCGGGCCGGTGGCTGTGCCGGGCTCAACGCGGCGCTGGACCTGCTGTTCACCGCGGCGCACCCGAACCTGGGTTCGGTCGGCGTCAGCATGAACGGGCCGGGCGGGCCTTATGGCTTCGGCATGCCGGTGCCGGTGGACCCGACAGACCAGTTCGGCCAGGCGATCAATGGCGCGCCACCGCCGGCAGGTGGTTGGGTCTTCACCGCCCTGCCCGACTGCGCGTACATCGTCACACTGTCGGCCAACCTGCTGTTGACCACCGGTGATTCTTCGCCACTGCCGGTGCAGGACCAGATCGCGTTCTGCAAGAAGTAACCCGGCGTGACTGGCTGGGAGGGCCGTGGCCTCGGTCGCGGCCCTCCCGGCTTCATCGGGCTGCGGGCGGGTTCGTCGCTCGGCCGCCCCACAGGCGCCAACCCGGGCGGACAATTCGCCCATGACGCCAACCCCCACCGCCTTCGATGCGCCAGCCACCCGCTGGGCAGCCTTCCGGCGGGTGGTCACCCTGCCTCACGTGGCGGCGGTGTTCTACCTGGCATTCGTGTTCGCGCTCTCGCGCATCATCGGCTGGCAGACCGAGCCAGCCGAGCCGATCAAGTGGATCTTCGCGATTGCGCACTACACGCGCCAATCGATGATCAGCGCGTTCTCGATCCTGCTGTGCGCGGGCGTGGCCGAGTCGGCGCTGTTCGGCCGCAGCTGGCAGCCGACGGCGCAGTGGGTACTGCGCGGGCTGGCCGTGGCCGCCGGCACGCTGATCGGCGCCGGGCTGCGCTACGCAGTCGCCAACGCGCCCGACTACAAGGACCCGCTGGAATGGTCGTGGCTGGCCTACACCACCAGCCTGTGGTGGCTGCTGGGTTGCACCGGCTACGGCCTGCTGCACCTGGCGCTGGCCGACCGTGCCGACCGCGAGCGCCTTGCCGCGGCGCGCCAGGCACGCGAAGTGCTCGCCGCCCAGCAGATGGAGGCCGAGCTGTCGGCGCTGCAGGCGCAGATCGAGCCGCACTTCCTGTTCAACACGCTGGCGACGGTGAAGCGGCTTTACGACGTGGCCCCCGGCCGCGGCCGCGACATGCTGACCAGCCTGATCGCCTACCTGCAGTCGGCCCTGCCCGGCATGCGCCGACAGCGTGCCTGCCTGGGCGACGAGCTGGAGCGCGTGCGCCACTACCTGGTGATCTTGCAGATGCGCATGGGCGACCGCCTGCGCTTCGAGATCGCGGCGCCGCCGGCGCTGCGCGACGCCGAGATGCCGCCGATGGTGGTGGCCACGCTGGTCGAGAACGCGATCAAGCACGCGTTGTCGCCGTTGCCGGAAGGCGGCCGGCTGTGGGTCACCGCCCGCCAGACGAACGAGGGGCAGCTGGTGGTCGATGTGCGCGATGACGGGCGCGGCTTCATCGGCGCGGGCGGCAGCGGCGTGGGCCTGGCCAACACCCGTGCCCGCCTGCTGGCGCTGTACGGGCAGGCGGCTTCGCTCTCGCTCGAATCCGCCGAGCCGCGCGGCGTGCTCGCCCGAGTGACGCTGCCGCTGCGCCACGACAGTTCTGCGGCCCTGGAGCCGAGCGCGGATATGCCCACCTACATGCCCACCAGCGCGGCCTTCGGGGCCGCCGACGACTTGCCGGCAGTGCCTTCGGCCGCCCACGGTGCGCCATGAGCAGCGTGCTGGCACCTGTTCCCGCCGCCGCCCCCTCGATGCCTGCCCGCGTGCGCGACGGCCTGCGTCACCTGTGGCAGGCCTGGCTGTCGGTGCGCTGGTACGAGTTCGGCGGCTTCGTCACGCTGGGCCTGCTATACGGGGCGGTCGACCTCACCTCGCTGATCGAGCTGAAGCACTTCGACCGGCCCGAGTCGTTGTTCTGGCGCTTGCTGCTGTCGCCCGTGCTGGCCACGCTGGCGCTGCTGCCGGCCTGGCTGGCGGCCGACCGCAGCAACCCGCGCCACCCAGCGCGCACCCAGCGCCTGATGCTGGCGGCGCTGCTGGGCACGCTTTGCGCCGTGCCGTTGATGTGGGGCGTGGCCAACCTCGCGCACTGGCCCACCTACCAAGAGCTGTGCAACATGCCCAAGTGCAAGACCGAGCCGTCGCTGGTCCAGCAGTTCGTGGCTGATTTCCTCGCCACGCTGCTGCCCGGCGGGCTGGCCCTGGCGGTGATCGAGATGCTGCGCCGCCGCTGGCTTGCCGAGGCGCAGTTGCAGGTGCTGCTGAGCGAGCAGGCCTCGCTGGGCCGCCAGGCGATGGCAGCGCGGCTCGCAGCCATGCAGGCCCAGGTCGAACCGCGTTTCCTGTTCGACGTGCTCGTCGACGTGCAGCAGCAGTACGCCAAGGGCCAGAGCGACAGCGCTGCCGAGCAGCTGGAGCGCTTGATCCACCACCTGCGCGTCGCGTTGCCGCGACTGCGCGAGCACAACGTGACCACGCTGGATGCCGAAGGGGCGCTGCTGGGCAGCTACCTCGCGCTGCGGCAGGGGCTGCAGCACCAGCCGGTCGAGCTGGTCGACGAGTTGCCGCCCATGCTGCGCAGCGCCGCATTGCCCTCGATGCTGCTGCTGCCGCTGCTGCAGCGCGCCCTGCGCCTCGCCCCCGAAGGCCTGCCGCCACGCGTGGTGCTGCGGGCCCAGCGCGGCACGCTGGCCAACCCGGCCGCGCTGCAGGTCATCTTGCAGATCACCGCCACCGGACTGTGCGGCGACGATGCCGAGCTGTCGGCGCAACGCGAGCGCCTGCGCGTGCTGGCCGGTGACGCGGCCAGCCTGAAGTGCCACGACATCGACGACACCACCCGATTCACGCTGACCCTGCCTTCATGAAGCACCCCACCGCCATCGTGGCCGAAGACGAAGCCACGCTCCGCGCCGAACTGATCGAGCAGATCGGCAATCTGTGGCCCGAGCTCAGCATCGTCGGCGAGGCCGCTGACGGCGTGCAGGCGCTGCGCCTGCTCGACGAGTTGCGGCCCGACGTGATGTTCCTCGACATCCAGATGCCCGGCGCCACGGGCCTCGAGGTGGCACGCCAGGCCAGCGGCCGCAGCCGCGTGGTCTTCGTGACTGCCTACGACGAGCACGCGGTGGCTGCGTTCGACCACGGCGCGGTCGACTACCTGCTGAAGCCGCTGCAGCCGGCGCGCCTGTTCACGGCCATCAGCCGCGTCAAAGAGCGTCTGGGCGAAGCGCCGAGCGATCTGGGTGCAGTGCTGGACCGTCTGGCTGCGCTGCCGGGCGCGGCGCAAGCGCGCCAGCATCTGCGCTGGATCAATGCCTCGATCGGCCAGACGCTGAAGCTGATCACGGTCGACGAGGTGCTGTACTTCCAGGCCGACAACAAATACACCCGCGTCGCGCTGCGCGAAGGCGAAGCGCTGATCCGCAAGCCGCTGAAAGAACTGGTCGAAGAACTGGACCCGCAGCTGTTCTGGCAGATCCACCGCTCGACTCTGGTCAACGCCACCGCCATCGCCGGCGCCAGCCGCGACTTCCGCGGCCGCCTGCAGCTGAAGCTCAAAGAGCGCAACGAGCCGCTGCTGGTGGC
>NZ_JBFUGE010000478.1:0-8570 GCF_056403075.1 Ideonella sp. P3_A4
CAACGCCACGGCACGAGGTGGTAATTGCGCTTGCGGGGAACGCCGCCAGGCGACCACGTCGGTCAGCGGCACGATGTTGCAGCCCAGCTCGCGCAACACGCGCAAGTGCCCGCTGAACGTCATCTCGCGCACCGTCATGCTGTCCGTCACCGACGAGGCGAACCGGTGGTAGACGAGCACCGGAATTCGCCGTTCGGTGGCTGGGGCCGCGGCAGCCCACAGTGGGCCGGCCAGCGCAGACCAGCCCAGTGCTGCAGCCAGGCGACGGCGACCGTGGTTCTCTACGGACCCGGGTGGGGTCGTTCGTGGCCGCGCACCAGCAGCACCGGCACCGGTGCCGTGCGCACGATCTGCTCGGCATCGCTGCCCAGCACCAGCCTGCCGACGCCGCGGCGGCCATGCGTTCCGATGACGATCAGGTCCGCTTTCCATCTCTTGGCTTCATCAACGACGATGTCGCACACGCGGCCGGCGAGGTTGTCGAACAGTTGCGTGTCGGCACTGCGACCGTCCGCTTCCACCCGCGCCTTGGCCACATCGAGCGTGGCCTGGCCGCCCTCTTTGAGTTGCGCCAGAATGTCCGGCGACAACGCCATGCCGGTGTACGGTGTGGCCGCGAAGGCCCACATGTCCACCACATGCAGCAGCTTGATCTTGGCGCCGGTCAACCGGGCCAGCTTGATGGCCTCTTCAAGACCCTGGTTGGATGTGGCGCTTCCATCGACGGGAACGAGAATTCTTTCGTACATGGCAAGAACCTTGGTGAGTGGCTTCTTCAGGTGACATCGGCCAGCTGAACACGAGTCGAACGAGCGATCCGATTGTTCGACCAGGCGCCGGCCAGCCACTTGATCGATCGCAAGCCGCGGGCCGAACCCGCACGACGGTCTGCCCGCCGCAGTGGCGCCACCCAGCGCGCCGGGTGACCAGCGCCTGGGCGTCCAGTCCCGCCTTCAGCAGGAGCGCTCTTGAGTGACGGCCGCGTACTTGGGATATTCGCCGCCACGCAGACAGCTCGCCCGCGTGGTGGACCCGCCTGCCACCCACTCTACGGCGCGATAACACTGACAGGAGCCGCGAAGCAGGCAGCCGAGTCCGAAGCATGGCTCCACCGCTTCCAAATCTCGAGGTCTACCCCAGCTCACCCACGTGATTGGTGCTTCAAGCATATTCATGGTCTGCGCTCCTTTCATCGCAGACAACTTTGGTAGTTAGACCGGCGTCAAACCTTCCCGAAACCTTCCGGCCGCGATTGGCGATGGAAGACGCGCTCGATCGTTGACCCTTGCCGCCTCTGTGCCATTGTTTGTCAGGTGACTCGGCGGGGATGCGTACCTACACTGGCCGCCGCACAGGGCTTGGCAGCACTGCGCACCAGGGAAGGAAAACAAGCCATGRAATGGCAGTTGGGGCGCGATAGCGCCATTGGTGACGCGCACCATGCTTTGATCGTGCCGTGGGTATCGCCATGACTGGCACAGCATTCGCGCGGCAAGGTAACGGCGCGCCGGATACCCGAGCAGCGGAGCGCTTCGTCACGGATGCGCCACGCTTCATGCTGGGCGATTGGCTGGTCGACGTCCACGCACACCGTCTCGAACGCGGCGACGAGTCAGCGGCACTAGAGCCGCGCCTAATGGCCGTGCTTGGCGAACTGTGCCGTCGGCCCGGCGAGGTGGTCAGCGCCGACGCCCTGCTCGACGCTTGCTGGCCGGGCGAGACCCTCGGCGACAACCCGGTGCACAAGGTCATGGCGGGGCTGCGCCGATCGCTGCAGGACAGCGCCACCGCGCCCCGCTATATCGAGACCATCCGCAAACAGGGTTATCGACTGGTCGCTCCGATCCGCGTGCTCTCAGACCAGGGCCCGCGCAGCCACCAAGGTGGCTGGCGCGGACAGTCCCCCTTCAGGGGTCTCGAGTCCTTCGGGATCGAGCACGCCAGCGTGTTCTTCGGGCGCGACGGTGCCGTGGCCGAGTTGCATGCCCGATTGACGGCGCAATGGCAGCGCGGTCATCCGCTAGTGCTGCTGCTCGGGCCGAGCGGCTCGGGCAAGACCTCGCTCGTACAAGCGGGGCTACTAACGGCCATGCTGGCGGCACCTGCCAAGACGGATGTCACCCGTGTTGCTCCGCCGCTGCTGCGTGCGTGTACCGCGGGTACCGTTGATTTGGCAGCCTTTGCCGACCTGGGTCCCTGGGCCGCGCTGGCCGGAGCGCTCCTCGATTGGGAATGTGCCGACACGGCCTTGCTCTCCGGCCACAGCATCGAGTCGCTTGCCCAAGCGCTGCGCGAACAGCCTGACGACGTCTTGCGCCTGCTGCGTGTCGGCTTGGCGGCCTGTCAACTCGTGGAGTCAGATGGTGTTCCCATCGCACCACCGTTGCTCGTTCTCGACCGGTTGGAGGCGCTGTTCCAGGCACCGGCGGAAGCCGACGCATTTGCCTTCATCGCGTGCATCGAGTGCCTTGTCCGAAGCCGTCTGCTGCTGGTGCTGGCGGTCTGCCGAAACGACTTCTATCCCAGCCTGGCCGCTCATCCCGCACTGATGATCGACAAAGATCGGGGCGCGCACATGGACCTGGCGCCGCCGGATGCCGACGCGTTTGCCCAAATGATCCGCCGGCCCGCTCGCGCGGCCGGCCTCATCTACGGCACAGACGCCAGCGGCATGAACCGGCTCGACGATCGGCTGTGYGCCGAAGCGTTGCATGCGCGGGACGCGCTGCCGATGCTGCAGTACACCTTACAGGCGCTTTACCTTGACCGCGCTCCCGGCAACGAGCTGACCTGGGCCGCGTATGACTCACTCGGTGGCCTGGAAGGTGCTATCGGCCGACGCGCCGAATCCACCCTCGCGGAGCTGCCACCAGGTCCGCAAGAGGCCCTCACACGCCTGCTGCCACGCCTCGTGGGTTTGTCCACCGAAGACGCCGCGCCTACCAGCCGTTGGGTGTCGGGCAGCTCGATCGCCGATGAGGATGAGCGGGCGCTGTTGCATGCACTCGTTGAAGCCCGGCTGCTGGTCGCTGACCGCGTGGGTGGAACAACTGGCTTTCGAGTCGCTCACGAAGCCCTGCTTCGTCGCTGGCCGCGGGTCACGGCTTGGGTGGCACAGCACCGCACGACGCTGATCGCGCGAGGCGAACTGATGCCATGGGTTCGGCGCTGGCTCGACGGTTCGCGTACGAACGCGCTGCTGCTGCCGCGCGGCGCCATGCTGTGGCAGGCTGGTGCAGCGCTGGGTGAGGCGCCAAGTCTTTTCGACGATGACGAGCGTGCCTTCGTCGCATTTTCGATGGCCCGGGTCAGGCGCCAGGCGCGCTGGCGTTGGGGTGCTTCGGCAGGAGCTGTGTGCTTCGCCGTCTTGGCTGGAGTGGCTGCGGTGCGCTACGCCGAGCTGGCGCGCATAGCCTCTGAACGGGAACACCAGAGTCAGCGTCTGGCTTCGTTCATGCTCGGGGACCTGGCCGACCAGTTGCGTCCGATTGGCAAGCTCGACTTGTTGAGCAGCATCGGTGAACAAGCGCTGAGTCTGTTCGGGCGCAGCAGCACGCCGGGGGAAACCCCGCAAGATGCCTTGCAACGCGCCAAGGCTTTGGTGGTCATTGGTGAAGTGAACAGCAGCCGGGGCAAGGCGCGCACCGACATTGCCATTAGCGCGCTTCGCCAGGCCAGTGAACTGCTGGAGCAGCTGAAGCAAGTACCTGGGCTCGCCGCGGCGGAGATCTACAAGACGCAGGGGGCGAGTGCGTTCTGGCTGGGTCAGATTGCGTTCGACGCCGATCGGTTCGATGAGGCCTCCTCTTGGATGCGCCGCTATCGGGAGGCTTGTGAACTCTGGCAGCTCGCGTTGCCAGAAGATGGTGAGGCGGCCGCCGAATTGGGCTACGCCCTGAGCAGCCTGGGCACCATTGCGATGCGACGCGCGGCATGGGCCGACGCCGAGCACGCATTCCGTGACGCGCTTGCGCTAAAGGCTTCGCGCGCTGGCTCTGCACCCGACGACGCTGCATTGCGCAACTCAATTGCGGACACCACGACGTGGCTCGGCCAGCTTGCGTACCTGCGCGGCGCCCCACGTGAGGCGCTTGCGCACTACGCTCGTGCTCGCGCACTCAGTGCGTCAGACAGCAGGCAGCCGGAGGACGCAGAGCGGCAGCACAATCGCGGCGTCCTCGGCGAGCGCGAAGCCGAGGCGTTGCGGGCGAGCGGCCGTCGCGCCGATGGACTTCGGGCAATGAATGCCGCGGCGGCCGCACTGGCCGAGGCCAGCCATCGAGATCCAGAGAACGCGTGGTGGGCGGTTGAACAGATCCATGCCGAGGCCGGCCTCGCGATGATGCGGGCCGAAGACGGACACGATGTGTCGGCCGAGCTGCGGTCGCTGCGGACGCGCCTGCAGGTAGGCGAAATGGATGCGTCGCCGCTGAGTAGCGTGCTGGACGCAGCGCGGTTGCGATTGGACGTGGCCGAGGCGCTGTCGGCCAGAGTTGCCGCGGCCGTTGACTCCGCCTCGGCGCTCGGTTTGACACGTACCGCACTCTCGTACGGGCAGGCGCTGCTTGCACGCCGGCCCCAGGCCTGGCAAGCGGCCGAGGATGTCTCGCGCCTGGTGAGCGTGGCTCGCCGCCCGCCGCTGCGCGGGCGACACGTCAAGCCTGGTTTCAGAGACCCGTCGGCTGATGGCCGCTGAATACACACCAACAGCCGCTCTCGACGCGGCAATACCTTGAAGGAAGTCGACATGCCACTTGATAGCGAAACCTATTACTACGTCGCCCCCCTCAAGTCGGAGGAGAATACCGGCATCCAACATTGCGCGTTCTTTGACGCCGACTGGCGGCGCCTCTGGCCCCCTGTACAGCTGACTGCTTGCACCGGCACCTCGGTTCGCATCGAACAAGTCTCCGCTGACAACCCGCATCTTCCCAAGGAGCTTCGGCAGCACGCCGTAGATCCCGATGCGAAGCTGGCCGGTGTGGCCGTGCGTACATGCGATCAACCCGACCTGCCGAACCTCATTCAGGTATCGGACGATGGCCCCTGGGTCAGTGTGCCGGTTGCCGGCAACGTTGCTGGCATTACTCGTGGGGCAATCCTCCTGTTCTCCATTTCTGGGCCAAACTTCAGCCTGCGTGCGACAACCGACCCTCAGATCAGAAACAGTGGTCCAGGCATGTCGTAACAAGGTCGGATAGGCCAGGCCTCGATTTCGCTGCGCCGACGCCGGAAGGCCGCAATGCTCCGTGCCGTTCGAGGGGGAAGTGATAGGACGGCCTGTGGCGACCCGTTTGCCAATCACGACCGGGGACGGCGGAGCTGTATGCAAACGCCGGTGATTGCGTGCGGATGGTCGTCTCTACATTGGAATTCGCTTCGACATCGACAGTCGTCGCACCGACCGGAGCGGTCTGCCGAGACGGCATCAGCGGCTGGTCGCCTAAAGTCAAGATCGCGTCCGCACCAGTCGCAGGCTGGTACACCGTGCAGGTGGCACAGCAACAGGGGCACCCTCAGGTCGGCAATTTCACCGTTCTGTATGGTCGGTACAACTCGGGCAACGTGAACTGCACCAGCCCGACGTCGCCGCTGTGAACGGCTTGGTACCGCCAGCGCTCAAGGACGATTTGCGGGTGATTCCGATCGTGCCGAACGACGAGAGCCGGCTGCCCCTTGACTCACTGCCGATTCGCGATCTGACGTCAACGTTGGTGCCACCATAGCCCCACGAAAGTGGTGCGGCGGCACCCGTTCAAAGTGACTCTCCAGGGATTCAGCTCACTGGATGTAGCAAGCCTTGACCACGCCCGGTGCGGGATCACCAAAAGTGGCGTTGGTGCACGCCACAGGCCCCGACAGACTCTTGTGAATGAACGTGCCGTTGGCGCCGTAGGCCACCATCCGAGTGCCGCTGAAACTGCAGGTCAGCCACTCGCTGGCACAGTGGGTGTAGTTCACCGGACCCACGTAGCAAGCCTTGCCAAGTCCCACCGCGGGATCACCGAAGGTCGCGTTGTCGCAGCTGAAGCTGCCGCTCAGCGTTCTGTAGGTGAAGCGGCCGTCGGCACCATAGGCGACGTTCGATGTGCCGGACATGGTGCACGTCTGCCACTCCAAGGCACAGTATGTATACGCTGCCGGCCCAACATGGCATGCCTTCCACACGCCGGGGATCGGATCTCCGAAGGTCGCGTTGTCGCACGACGTCCCGTTCGTGATCGTGCCGTAGTTGAACTTGCCGTTGGCACCATACGCGACACTGCGAGTGCCGGTGAAGCCGCAATACCCGCCCTCGTTGGTGCAGAAGTCGTAGACGTCGTTGCCGACATAGCAAGCCTTCCCGACACCCGGAAGGGGATCACCGAAGACCGAGTTGTTGCAAGCCGTCCCGTCCGTCAGGCGCCGGTAGAAGAACTTGTCATAGGCGCCGTAGGCCACCATCCGCGTGCCACTGAAACCGCAGGCCTGCCACTCATTGGCGCAATAGACATAGTCCGGCGAGGTCGTCGACCGGAAGGCGGCCACCATGGCGGCCGTCTCATTCAGCACCCGTGCGTCGTGGCTCACGCTGGCGGTGCCCATCGGAAGTCCGTTGTAAAGGACATTCGGGTTGGCCCAGTAGGGCAGCCGGGCGCAGCCTCCCGCGCAGTTGTAGGCCATGATGGTTCGCCAGCGGGGATCGGCCGCCGTCTGCTGATAGCCGTGACCGTAGGCAAATGGTGTGGGCGTCGAGTCGTTGGCAGGGTCGTGGCGCGCACCCTGCAGGTGCCCCAACTCGTGTCCGAACGAGTAGTAGCCCGTGGCGCACGAGTAGTGCACGACCGCGAAGGCAGTCGATGCATTGGCCATGATGGCATTGGCCATGCCGCAGTAGTCGGCCTGGTTGATGATCATGGCCGACATGTCGGCGCCGCTGCCGTCGCGGCGATCGAGTACGGTCGGCATGTGCGCGAAGTCGTTCAGGATCGTCTCATACGATTTGCCGCTTTCCGAATAGCTGACCTCGAAGTTGTCGACCAGCCTGAGCTGGATGTTGACGCCGCTGTTGGCGTAGGACTGGTTGGTCTCGGCCATGGCCAGCTGGATCGTCGCCCGAATGTCCCCCACGGCTGAACGTGCCGCCGGCGTGTAGGCCACCAGCACATCGATCACTTGAGGCGCCATCGTGCGAATCGCGTCATCGCCCGGATCCGTCATGGATGCCGGATCGATCGCAACCGGGCTGTGGCGCTCTGTCTCATGAAAGCTCGGCGGGTGCTCCGGCGGGAAGCGCGACGGGTCGATCTTCACGATCGCGTGAAGCCCCCGGCCAAGGGGTTCGATCTTGTACAGGTCCAGGCCGTCGCRAACGCTGCCTGTCACGTTGCCGTCGTGCGCGACCAGGATGGCGTTGCCCTGCACGCCCACCAAGCCGCCCGACCAGGTGAAGTCAGTGTCCGAGCGGACTTCCGTGCTCGTCCTGTCCACGTCGATCGACCGAAGGCGTCCGACTTGGATGCGCACGCCTGCGCCATCGAGTGCCGAGGCATCGATGCGCACGATGGTGAGCGAATCGGTGGTGGGCTGCCGGCGGATTTGTTCGATGCGCCGGGCTTGTGAGACGTCGCGCACAGCGCCCGGCGTGTCCGGCCTGAACAGCTCCGGCCGCGTCTGCGCATGGGCTACCGCCGACGCGAAGACCCCGAGCGCCAGGAAGCACCACGCTGACCCGGTGCCAAGGCGGTGTGCGAGTGTGCGTGATTTTGTGCGCACCGATGCCAGGAATTGCGAGGCGAACGTTGGCCTCCCTGTGAGGGTCGTCTCTGGCAGCAACGGGTCCGAAGCGGGCCGGACGTTCTTGTCCGGCGCCAGCGTTGACAGTGGCGTGGGGTTCATGATGTTTCCTTGAGTGGATGGAGATCCGTCAAGCCTCGGTGAGGCCCGAGACGGCTGACCGAATTCCCCGAAGCCGTGGGGCAACGGGTCACTGCATGGTGCGCAGAAGCGGCCGAATGGACCTTCCGGAAACCTTCCGGTGCGGATTCGCAGGGCAGAGCGCTGACTGCACGCGCCAGAAGGATTCTGGGAAGGCGGTGTGATCCCTTCCCGACCAGAGTTGCTGACAAGGCGTCCTCGATGCCTCGCTCAGTACCGATCGGTCGGCCGCGACGGAAACCGAGCGTCGCAATTGCGGCCGTCCCGAAATGGAGTCCACCATGTTCAACCCTTCAGGCCTCGTTCGTTCAATCCAGACATTCCGAAGCACTTCCTGTCGCTGTACTTTCTCTGGCGAACGTTCTTGCGTCCAATACGGCGAATTCGACGTCGACCACGATCGATGGCAGGTCAACCCCATTGAATGGCAGCCTCGAGGACGTGGGCAACGATGCACGTCCGTGGACGGGAGCCGTATGCGTGGGCCGGCGATTGCGTGCGCATGGTCATCCCGACGTGGGAGTTCGCTGCGATGGTCGATTCGCAATCTGACGTCAACCACCTCTACAGCGCTCCCAGACTAACCACGCCGGGGCGCATTTCAGCGTGGACTCTGGGCCAGAAGGATTTCGGAAGGTCGGTGGGCCTGGGAT
>NZ_JBFUGE010000479.1:0-4610 GCF_056403075.1 Ideonella sp. P3_A4
GCTGCTGCACTGGCCGGCCGAGCAGGTCGTCAAGTGCCTGCTGCACTACCAGCCCGACGATGCGTCGCCGCTGCGGTTGGAGCAGGAGATGCAGCTGCGCCACCTGTGGGAGGCCACGCGCGCCAGCGGCCACGAGCTGCTGCTGGAGGTGATCCCGCCGCGCGACACGCCGAATGCCGACGAGGCGGTGCTGCGCACGATCAAGCGCTTCTACAACCTTGGCTTCAAGCCCGAGTGGTGGAAGCTGGCGCCGATGGCGGYCGCTTCGTGGGATGCACTGCAGGCGATGATCGACGAGCGCGATCCGCAGTGCCGTGGCGCAGTGATCCTGGGCCTGAACCAGCCCGCCGCCGAACTGGCGCGGGGCTTTGCCGAAGCGCGCAATCCGGTGGTCAAGGGCTTCATGGTCGGTCGCACCTTGTGGGCCGATGCGAGCCTGCGTTGGCTGAAAGGCCAGCTCGACGATGGCGCTTTGATCGACGAAGTGGCCGCCAATTTCGGCGCGCTGGTGGACGCTTGGCGCGCCAGTCGCGTGGAGGTCGCGCGATGAAGACCGTGCGCTTGACGATGGCGCAGGCGCTGGTGGGCTACCTCGCCGCGCTGCGGATCGAAGAGGAAGACGGCTCGCTGCAGCCCTACCTCGGCGGCGTCTGGTCGATCTTCGGCCATGGCAACGTCGCGGGGCTGGGCGAGGCGCTGCACGCCGAACGTCGCGCGCTGCCGACCTTCCGCGCCCATAACGAGCAGGGCATGGCGCATGCGGCGATCGCGTATGCGAAGGCCCACATGCGCCGTCGCACGATGGCGGTCACCACGTCGATCGGTCCCGGTGCGACCAACCTTGTCACCGCCGCTGCGTTGGCGCATGTGAACCGCCTGCCTGTTCTGCTGCTGCCAGGCGATGTGTTCGCGTCGCGTGCGCCGGACCCGGTGCTGCAGCAGCTCGAAGATTTCCAGGCTGGCGACATCAGCGTCAACGATGCGTTCCGCCCGGTCACGCGCTACTTCGACCGCATCATGCGGCCGGAGCAGATCCTGACGGCGTTGCCGCGCGCGATCCAGGTGATGACCGACCCGGCGCTGTGCGGCCCGGTGTGCCTGGCGCTGCCGCAAGACGTGCAGACGATGGCTTTCGACTGCCCGGAGAGTTTCCTGACTCCGGCGACTATCCACATCCGTCGGCCGGGTGCGGATGCGCACGAGTTGGCCCGCGCCGCCGCGTTGCTGCGTGACGCGAAGCGCCCGCTGATCATCGCGGGCGGCGGTGTGCTGTACGCGCAGGCGAGTGACGCGCTGCGACGCTTTGCTGAAGCGCACCGCGTGCCGGTGGTCGAGACGCAAGCCGGCAAAGGCAGCCTCGCGTGGGATCATCCATTGAACGCCGGCGCGCTGGGCGTCAGCGGCTCACCAGCCGCCAATGCGTTGGCACGCGAGGCCGACGTCGTGCTGGCGATCGGCACCCGCCTGCAAGACTTCAGCACCGGCTCGCATGCCTTGTTCACGCAGGCGCGCTTGCTCGGTGTGAACGTGCAAGCGTTGGACGCGTCGAAGTGGCACGGCACGCCGTGGGTGGCCGATGCACGAACGGCGCTGGGCCAACTGCAACCGTTGGTCGAAGGCTGGCAGTCCGACGCAGCCTGGGGCCAGCGGGCGGTGGCACTGGCCGACGCCTGGCGAGAGCGCGTCACCGCACTCACCACGGCTCAGCCGCAAAACACGCTGCCGTACGACGCCGAGGTGATCGGTGCGGTGCGCGACTCCGCCACCGATTCGCCGCGCGGCGACATCGTCGTCTGCGCCGCCGGTACCTTGCCGGCCGAGCTGCACAAGCTGTGGCGCGCAGCGGAGCCCGGCAACTACCACGTCGAGTACGGCTACTCGTGCATGGGTTACGAGATCGCCGGCGGCCTGGGCGTGAAGATGGCGCGGCCCGACAAGGAGGTCATCGTGATGGTGGGCGATGGCTCCTACCTGATGATGAACTCCGAGCTCGCGACCTCGGTGATGCTGGGCCACAAGCTGATCGTCGTGCTGCTGGACAACCGCGGCTACGGCTGCATCCACCGGCTGCAGCGCGCGACCGGTGGTGAGCGCTTCAACAACCTGCTCGACGACTGCGTACCCGAGGGCGGCGAAGTGCCGCACATCGACTTCGCTGCGCACGCTCGTTCGCTGGGCGCCGATGCGGTGCACGTCGCCAGCGTCGGCGAACTCAAGACGGCGATGGCCGCCGCCCGTGCCGCGACACGCACGCAATTGATCGTCATCGACACCAGCCCCGAGCGCAGCACCGAAGACGGCGGCTGCTGGTGGGAGGTGGCKATGCCCGAAGTCTCGTCACGCGACGAAGTGAACAACGCCCGCGCGGCCTACCTCGCCGCGAAGCAACAACAACGCCCCTGAAGCAACCCGACATGGCCACACCCTGGAACGTCCGCATCGGCATCAACCCGATCTCGTGGAGCAACGACGACCTGCCCGCACTCGGCGGTGAAACACCGCTGGAAACGGCGCTGCGCGAGGGTGCCGAGATCGGCTACGAAGGCTTCGAGCTCGGCAACAAGTTTCCGAAGGAGCCGCAGGCGCTGAAGACGAAGCTGGCCGAGTTCGGCGTGGCCTGCGTCTCGGGCTGGTACTCGGGCCTGCTGGCCGAAGGCACGTTGAAAGATGAGATCGAACGCTGCAAGCCGCACATGGCCAAGCTGCAGGCGCAGGGCTGCCGCGTCGTCGTCTATGGCGAAGTGGCCGGCTCGATCCAAGGGCAGATCGACACGCCTCTGGCCAAACGCCCGCGCTTTGCGACCGGCGACCAATGGCACGACTACGGCGAGCGGCTGACCGCGTTTGGCGAGCATCTGCAAGCCACCTACGGCCTGACGCTGGCCTACCACCACCACATGGGCGCGTACGTCGAATCACCCGAAGACGTGGACCGGCTGATGGCGGTTACCGGCCCGGCGGTGGGCCTGTTGTTCGACACTGGCCATGCGTACTACGGTGGTGCCACTGATCCCGTGGCTCCGTTGAAGAAGCACCTGCACCGCGTGGTGCATGTGCACTGCAAGGACGTGCGGCCGGCGGTCGTGGCGCAAGCCCGCAATGACGGCTGGTCTTTTCTGCGTGGGGTGATCAACGGCACCTTCACCGTGCCGGGCGACGGCGTGATCGATTTCGGCGCGGTGCTGACCACGCTGCATGCGGGCGGCTACGAAGGCTGGCTGGTGGTGGAGGCAGAACAAGACCCGGCGGTGGCGCCGAGCTACGCCTACGCGAAGAAGGGCTACCAGACCCTGAAGCGCATCGTTGACGGGTTGTCCCTATGAGCCCTTTGCTGGTGAAGGCGCGGCGCGAAGGCCGCCAGATCGTCGACGTGACGCCCGAAAGCGCCGGCTGGCAGCACGTCGGCTTTCGTGCGCTGCGGTTGAAGGCGGGTGAGCAGGAGGCCGTGTCCACCGGCGAGCGCGAGCTGTGCCTGGTGGTGCTGGCCGGTCGCGTCAGTGTGGTCGCCGATGGCCAGCACTTCGCCGCGCTGGGCACGCGCGACAGCGTCTTCGACGATGCGGCGCCGGCAGCACTCTACGTGCCGAAGCACACCGAGTTGCAGATCAGTGCGGACAGCGACACCGAGCTCGCGCTGTGCACCGCACCGGCCGACGAGCGGGCGCGCCAAGTGACGCTGCTGGCGCCCGAAGGCATGAAGCGATCGGTGCGCGGGCAGGGCAGCAACACGCGCTACGTCTGCGACATCCTGCCGCACACCGACCCGGTGGCGGCGCATCTGCTGGTGGTGGAGGTACGCACGCCGGCCGGCCATTCGTCGAGCTACCCGCCGCACAAGCACGACACCGATGCGTTGCCGACCGAGACGCAGCTGGAAGAGACGTATTACCACCGCGTGAACCCGCCGCAGGGTTTTGCGTTCCAGCGCGTCTACACCGACGACCGCAGCCTCGACGAAGCGATGGCTGTCGAAGACCACGACGTGGTGCTGGTGCCGCGTGGCTACCACCCGGTGGTTGCGCCACACGGCTACGACCTGTATTACCTGAACGTGATGGCCGGCCCGGGCCGTCACTGGGTCTTCCGTAACGACCCCGCGCACGAGTGGATGTTGCCGCCCACGCCGCCTTGATCTTGCGCCGCTGAGGCGGCGCTTCACCTCCCCACTTTTTCAGTCGTGAGTTCCCTGGAGGGAGCGCGCGTGGCCGCGTGCGCCCACGACTTGTTCAACCTCGGCCGTCTTGAGGAGACCAAAGATGACAAGCCCCCTGAACACGACCTTGCGCGCCACGGCTGCTGCCGTCGCGCTGCTTGCCACCGCCCAGGCCCACGCCTTCGATTGGGGCGGCTACTTCCGCGCCGGCCCTGGGGCAACGTCGGAGAAGGGCGTCTCGCGCGCCTGCTACGGCCTGTCCGGCCCCGGGCTGAAATACCGCCTCGGCAACGAGTGCGACATCTACGGCGAGTTCACGCTCGGCCATGACGCGAAGGTCGAGGGCATCGATGTGCGCGGCGTGCTGATGACCAACTTCTACAACAACGCTACCGACTCGGGTGACGAGAAGCTCGGCATCGAGCAGATGTACGCCGAGATCAAGGGTGTCGACGTC
>NZ_JBFUGE010000480.1:0-4603 GCF_056403075.1 Ideonella sp. P3_A4
GCCCAATGCGGGCTGGGCCGGGATGCCGCGCGGCGGCGGCAGGTTGCGGTTGCCGAGGATGAACTCGCCCGGTGGCGAGCTGACCGTGTAGAGCACGCGGTCGTTCGGATCGGCTTCGAGGATGTCCTGCGCGGCGCGTGGGAAATCGATGAACAGCCCGTTGCCGATCGGCTTGACCTGGCGCGCCAGCGAGCGCGTGGCCTGCGACAAGGTCGCGTCGACTGCCGCATTGGCATAGCGCGCGGCCAGGTTGTAGGTGACGAAGGCGCCACCGATCCACAGCACCAGCTGCGGCAACAGCAGCCAGATCAGCAGCTGGCGATGCAGCGACTGACCTCCGGCGGACCGTTTGCTGGGGGAGGCGGCAGGCCCTTCCGAACGGGCGGCAGCGTGACGCCACCGGACTAGCCAGCTAAGCACCGACGTCGGCCTCGGCCTCGAGCAGGTAGCCCAGGCCGCGCACGGTGCGGATCGCCAGGGCGGATTGCTCCAGCTTGCGGCGCAGGCGGTGGATGTAGACCTCGATCGAGTTGGTGCCGCTGGCGACCTCGGTGCGGTCCAGCGCCCAGGCCTGCTGGATCTGGTCCTTGGTGACGACCTTGTCGCGCTGCGACAGCAGCAGGTCGAGCAGCATCCATTCGCGTGGGCTCAGGTCCAGCGTTTCGCCGCGCACGGCGGCGCGGCGGGTGTCACGGTCGAAGCTCAGATGGCCCAGCTCTGCCGAGTTGCCCAGCGGCCGGGTGCGGCGCAGCAACGCGCGCAGCCGTGCCTCCAGCTCGGGAAAGTCGAAGGGCTTGGTCAGGTAGTCGTCCGCGCCGGCGTTCAAGCCCGCCACGCGGTCGTCCAGGCTGTCGAGCGCGGTCAGCACCAGCACCGGCAGCGCCGGCTTGGCGGCGCGCACGCGCTTGAGCACCGTCAGCCCGTCGACCAGCGGCAGCCCCAGGTCGAGGATGGCGAGGTCGAACGGCTGCTTCAGCAGCAGGTACTCGGCCACCGCGCCGTTGGGCGCGTGCTCGACTTCGAAACCGGCCTCGCGCAACTGGGCGGAGAGGGCGTCCGACAGGATCGYGTCGTCTTCAGCGAGCAACAAGTTCATGATCGAAAGCTTAACGCGTCGTTGTCGCGCCGGACATGTGGGCTCACCCGAAGGCGTTGCGCTCGGCGCTGCACCAGAATGCCACTGCCTTCGACCCCCACGCCGCTGCGGCGCCGCACCTTTGTCCGAACCGCTTGTCATGCCCCTGGTCCCGCTGGACACGCACACCGCGCTGTACCTGCTGGGCGTGGTCTACCTGCTGATGTCAGGCCTGGTCTGGATGATCCTGCGGCCGCACCACGAAGCAGCGGCGATCGGGCTGTGGTGCGGCGGCGGCGTGATCATCGGCGTCGTCTATCTGCTGTTCTCGATGCGCGGCAAGCTGCCGATCTACTGGACCACGGCGGTGCCGGTGGCGTTGGCGCTGTTTGGCCTGGGGCTGCGGATCTGCGCGCTGTTTCGCGAGAACGGCCGTGGCGACCGCTGGCGAATGGTGATACTGGTGACGGCGCTGGCGATGCTGCTGTCGTTGGTGGCGGGATGGCCCGGTCCGGCCTGGCGGCGGCCGGTCACCAGTGTGCTGATGGCGGGGGCGGCCACCTGGCTCGCGCTGCTGGCTCGCGATCTGGGGCGCCAGCCGCACGGCCGCGGGGCCGAGCTGATCGGCATTTCCTATGCCTTCTACGGGTCGACCTATCTGTTGCGGCTGGCCGGCGGGTTGTTCGCCCTGGCGACCGGCACCCACGTGCCGCCGACGCTGGCGCCGACGCTCGACCTGGTGCTGGTGCTGGCAGGCGGGCTGGTCGCCGGTATCTTCGGCAATGTCGGCTACGTTGGCATGGCGCTCGAACGTGCCCGCATCCGTCGAGAGGCGCAGGCCCGTGACCTGGCACAGGTCCAGGTGCAGCGCAGCGCTGCCGAAGCGCAGGCCGTGATGCTGGCGGAGCGCCTGGCTGAGCGCGACGAATTCGTGCGGGTGCTGGCGCATGAGGTGCGGCAACCGCTGAACAACGCCTCCGCCGCTTTGCAGAGTGCCGATGCGGCGTTGAACGACGACGCCCTGTCGGACCGGGGCGAGGTGCAGGCCAGGCTGCAGCGAGCGCAGAAGGTCATCAGCCACATCGTCGGCTCGATCGACAACACGCTGGCCGCGAGCACGGTGCTGACCAGCGAGCAGCCACTGGAGCCGCGCGACGCGGACGTCAACATGCTGATCGAGCTGGCGCTCGGTGACCTGGACCCGCGCCAGCGCGTGCGGGTGCGCCGCGACAGTGCTTCGCACGCGCGCACGGCGGCCATGGACATCGGCCTGATGCGGCTGGCGCTGCGCAACCTGCTGTCCAATGCGCTGGCCTATTCACCGCCCGATTCAACGGTGACCTTGCAGGTCAGCGACAGCGACGAACCGCTGGGGCTGGTGTTCGAGGTGCGCGACGAAGGGAGCGGTGTCACGCCGGAGCTGCGCGAGCGCTTGTTCGAGCGCGGTTTTCGCGGCGACCACGGCCTGCCGAGCCACGGGCTCGGGCTCTACGTGGTGAGCCAGATCATGCTGCGCCACGGCGGCCAAGCCAGCTGGGCAGCGAATCAGCCGAAAGGCAGCATATTTCGGCTGTGGTTGCCGCTGGTGGATTGACCCCAACAGAGCGTGGGCTCAAACACTCCGTAGCGGCGCACGAAACACGTAGCCGACTCGCGACTGCGACTGCATCGGCACCACCACCGGCGTGGCGCGCTCGATGCGGCGGCGCAGCCGGTACAGCGTTGCGCTCAGGGTGTTGTCGGGTTCTTCGCTGACCGGGCGGCCGAGGCGGCGGCACAGCAGCTCGCGAGTGACTGTCTGGCCCTCGGCTTCGACGAAGCATTCCATCACCACCAGGTCGCCTTCGCTCAGCTCGACCCGCACGCCGTCCGGCGCGACGAGTTGGCCGGCGTGCTTGTCGAGCACCCATTCCTTGGAGCCGGACTCGGTGGCGATCACGCGCCGGTGCACCGCGCGGATCGCGACCACGACCTGGTCAAAAGTGACTGGCTTGGCCAGGTGCATGTCGGCACCGGCGTCGACCACCGATGAAAAGACGTCTTCCGCCACGCGGCCCGACACCACCAGCACGCCGGCATGGGTGCGGCGGCGCAGCACGCGGATCAGCTCGACGCCGTCGATGCCCGGCAGCATCAGGTCGACCAGGTAGAAACCGTAGCTGAACGGCGCCGTGTCGGCCAGCAGTTCGTCGCTGTCGGCGAAACGGTGAACCTGCAGACCGAGACTGCGTAAATGCTGGGCCAGGAACTCGGTGTACTCCACGTCATCGTCGATCAGGGCGATCGACGCGGGCAGGGCATTGGGATCGGTGTGTTGCATGGGCGATCGCATCTGCTGAGGGGGCTGCTTGATTCTAGGCACGCCATCCGAAACCTGTGGCGGCCTCGGAAACCCGCTCGGGCAAGTCCCTACCTGAAGTCCRGGCAAGTCGTACGCGTTGGCTGGGAAAAGACAAGAATCAGCCAGCGCCATACAAACATAACCGGCGCAAGGGACGGCACAAATGCTTGAAGCGGCATTGTTCGAACGCATTGCCGAAGAGTCGCCTGACGGCATTGTCCTGTTGGGCGTCGACGGCTTGATCCAGTTCTGGAACCGCACGGCGGAGGCGATGTTCGGCCATCACCGCAGCCATGCCATTGGCCAGCGGCTGCACGACCTGATCCTGCGCCCCGAGCATGATGACGGCCGGGCCGGAGCCTGGCGCTCGTCGAATGCCGACAGCTCGTTCGACACCATCGCCCGCTGTGCCGACGGGGCCCTGCTGTACGTCAACGTGGCCTCGCGCCACCTGCGTTCGGGCAGTGGGGAGCCGATGGGCGAGGTCTACAACCTGGCCGACGTGACGCAGCTGCGCACGCGGCGCGATGCGCAACTGCTGGGCGCCCGCTACCAGGAGCTTTTCGATTCGATGCCTGACGCGGTGGTGGTGGTCAACGGGATCGGGCGCATCGCGCTGGTGAACCGGCAAGCCGAGGCCATGTTCGCCTACCAGGCGCGCGAACTCGTGGGCGGGCCGCTGGAGACCCTGTTGCCCGAGCGTTTTCGGCCTGGTCATGGGCAGCACCGCGAGCGCTACATGGCCAGCCCGCACACCCGGCCGATGGGAGAGGGGCTGGATCTTTCTGGCAGGCGCAAGAGCGGCGAGGAATTCCCGGTCGAGATCAGCCTGAGCCCGTTGCGCACCGACGTCGGGCATTTCGGGCTCAGCGCGATCCGCGACATCAGCGAGCGGCGGCGGGTCGAACGTGCGCTGGAAGAAAAGAACCTCGAGCTCGAGCGGGCCAACAAGGCCAAGGACCGTTTCCTGGCAACGATGAGCCACGAGCTGCGCACGCCGCTGAACGCGATCATCGGCTTTGCCGGCATCCTGCTGATGCGCCTGCCGGGCCCGCTGACAGTGGACCAGGAAAAGCAGCTGAACATGGTGCAGTCCAGCGGCAAGCACCTGCTGTCGCTGATCAACGACTTGCTGGACCTGGCCAAGATCGACTCCGGTGGCATGCAGATGCAGCTGGTGCCGTTGG
>NZ_JBFUGE010000481.1:0-4595 GCF_056403075.1 Ideonella sp. P3_A4
CTCGCGCACCGAGGTGACTGCGCCCTCGCCGCCTCGCAACGCACGCCGCGCACCGTTCAGGCGAATGCTGCGCAGATAAGCCTTCGGGCTCATCGCCGTCTCGGCTTCGAACGCGTACTGCAAGGTGCGGCGACTGATGTGCAGGCGCACGCACAGTTGCGGCACGCTGGGCACCTCGGCGGGATTCTCGGCAATCCATTCATGCACCTGCTGCACGACGTGACGGCGGACGGTGGCGTTGCACCGCACTGCCTCCGGCTCGGCTGGACGCTCGAGCAGGTCGACCACGGCGTCCAGCAAGGCTTGCTCCAGGCTGCCCGTAGCCGCCGCAGTCTGCTGATGAGCATCGCTCGCTGAACCCGCCAGCGCCAGCACCGCCCTCAAGCGGGCCTGTGCTAACCGACGTTGCGGCCCGGTGACCTGCAGCCATGGCGCCCGGTCCACCATCGGCCAGGCGATGACCACGCCCAGCGCCTGCGCGTGCTGCTGCAACGCCGCACGGTCGATCACGACGCCGAGGATGTCGTGCCCCGCCGGACTCACCAGCTCAAACTGAGCKGGCTGTCCACACACCATTACCCCGTGCTCGCCGACCATCCGGCCGTTGATGCGTGAGCCATCGTGCACGGTGGTGATGCCGCACCACACCGCGCCCGGCCACACCTCGCAGCGCTGGCGCAAGGCCTGGCTGGTGCGCTCGCGAAACACCTGCGCCGACCCGGTGGACAGCTGGTCGAGCTGGCCGACGAAGGCACCGGCCGTCAGCTGGTCGTACTGCTGGTGCCAGCCGTTCAAACACGCGGCGTGCTCATCCACGTCATGAGCCAGCAGCGACTGGTGCTGCCAGGCCGCTCGCCATGCCGGTGCATCGTGCGCGCCGATCGTGCTCATGAAGTTTGCCGATTCTCGATAACGCTCATCCAGCTGCCGCTCGTACCCTTGCCCACGCCACCGTGGCCCGGGCCAAGCAAATGCCGAGCCAAGCGGTGACCGCCCGGGCGCTGAGCGCCCCACCCTGCCTGGAGGACTGCATGGACCCCACGACCCCTCACCCGACCCTGAACAAGTCGCTGGGCACCTGGCAACTCTGGGGCATCGCCGTCGGGCTGGTGATCTCGGGCGAGTACTTCGGCTGGRGCTACGGCTGGGCTTCGGCCGGCACGCTGGGCTTTCTGATCACCGCGTGCTTCATCGCACTGATGTACGCCACCTTCATCTTCAGCTTCACCGAACTGACGACCTCGATCCCGCACGCCGGCGGGCCGTTCGAATACAGCCGGCGCGCCTTTGGCCCGACCGGTGGCTACATCGCCGGCTTCGCGACGCTGGTCGAGTTCGTCTTCGCGCCACCAGCCATTGCGCTGGCCATCGGCGCTTACCTGAACGTGCAGTTCCCGGGGTTGGACCCGAAGCTGGCCGCTGTCGGCGCCTACGTCGTGTTCATGGCGCTCAACATCGCCGGCGTGCAGATTGCCGCCACCTTCGAACTGGCGATCACGCTGATCGCGATCTTCGAACTGCTGGTCTTCATGGGCGTCGTGGCGCCGGGCTTCTCGATCGCCAACTTCGCCAAGGGCGGCTGGTCGGGGCAGGACGGCTTCAGCGCCGCCTCGATCTCCGGCATGTTCGCCGCCATCCCGTTCGCGATCTGGTTCTTCCTGGCGATCGAGGGCGTTGCCATGGCGGCCGAAGAAGCGAAAGACCCGAAGCGCTCGATCCCCATCGCCTACATCGCTGGCATCCTGACGCTGCTGGTGTTGGCGGCCGGTGTGATGCTGTTCGCCGGCGGCGCGGGCGACTGGACCAAGCTCGCCAACATCAACGACCCGCTGCCGCAGGCGATGAAGATCATCGTCGGCGAGCAGAGCGGCTGGCTGCACATGCTGGTGTGGCTGGGGCTGTTCGGGCTGATCGCGTCCTTCCACGGCATCATCCTCGGCTACTCGCGGCAGATCTTTGCGCTGGCCCGCGCCGGCGTGCTGCCGGGTGTGCTGGGCCAGGTGCACCCGCGGTTTCACACGCCGCACTGGGCAATCCTCGCCGGCGGTGGGGTGGGGATCGTCGCGATCTTCAGCGACCAACTCATCTCGTTCGGCGGCCAGACGCTGACCGCCAACATCGTGACGATGAGCGTGTTCGGCGCGATCGTGATGTACATCGTCAGCATGGCCAGCCTGTTCAAACTGCGCCGCAGCGAGCCCGGCATGGTGCGGCCGTTCCGCGCCCCGCTGTACCCCTATTTCCCCGCGTTCGCGCTGGCTGCCGCCGTGATCTGCCTGGTGACGATGGTCTATTACAACCCGCTGGTCGCGGGCCTGTTCTTCGCGCTCGGCCTGCTCGGTTACGCCTATTTCAGGCTGACTGGGCGCGCGCAGGCCACCGGGAGCACACTGCAGTCTGCAGCGTGAGATCGGCCGCGCGCCCTGCCCCACATGCCCGCTTTTCAGCACCGAATCGGCGTTCAGAACTACCAGTTTGAGGACCTCGCCACCCTGCTGGCGCGGGCGTCGTCCGAGCGCTCGGGCGACCACCTGGCCGGCGTGGCGGCCCAGTCTGCGCAAGAGCGCGTCGCCGCACAGATGGCGCTGGCCGAGTTGCCGCTGAGCCGCTTTCTGCAAGAAGCGATCGTTCCCTACGAGACCGACGAGGTCACCCGGCTGATCATCGACAGCCACGATGCCGCGGCCTTCACGCCGGTCGCCGGCCTCACCGTCGGCGGCTTGCGCGACTGGTTGTTGTCCGACACGGCCGACAGCGATACGCTTCGCGCGCTGGCGCCAGGGTTGACGCCCGAGATGGTGGCCGCCGTGTCCAAACTGATGCGCAACCAGGACCTGATCCTCGTCGCGCGCAAGTGCCACGTGCAGACCCGCTTTCGCGGCACCATCGGCCTGCCTGGCCGCCTGTCGACCCGGCTGCAGCCCAACCACCCCACCGACGACCCGGCAGGCATCGCGGCCAGYGTGCTGGACGGGCTGCTCTATGGCAGCGGTGACGCGGTGATCGGCATCAACCCCGCGACCGACAACGTGCCGCAGGTGATCCGGCTGTTGCAAATGCTGGACGCGGTGATCGAGCAGTACGAGATCCCGACCCAGTCTTGCGTGCTGACGCATGTGACCAACACCTTGCAGGCGATCGAGCGAGGCGCGCCGGTCGACCTGGTGTTCCAGTCGATCGGTGGCACCGAAGCCACGAACCGCAGCTTCGGTCTCGACCTGGCGCTGCTGGCCGAAGCCCGCGAGGCGGCGCTCAGCCTGCAACGCGGTCGTGTGTTCGACGATGACGGCCAGCGCGGCCGCCACGTCATGTACTTCGAGACCGGCCAGGGCAGCGCGCTGTCGGCCAACGCGCACCACGGCTGCGACCAGCAGACGATCGAGGCCCGCGCCTACGCCGTGGCCCGCCGGTTCGAGCCGCTGCTGGTCAACAGCGTGGTCGGCTTCATCGGGCCGGAGTACCTGTTCGACGGCAAGCAGATCATCCGCGCCGGGCTCGAAGACCACTTCTGCGCCAAGCTGCTGGGCCTGCCGATGGGCTGCGACATCTGCTACACCAACCATGCCGAGGCCGACCAGGACGACATGGACGTGCTGCTGACGCTACTGGGCGTGGCGGGGGTCACCTTCATCATGGGCATCCCGGGCTCSGACGACGTGATGCTSAACTACCAGASCACCTCSTTCCACGACGCGCTGTATGCCCGCCGTGTGCTCGGCCTGCGGCCCGCGCCGGAGTTCGAAGCGTGGCTGCAACGCATGGGTGTGTTCGACCCGCGCCGTGCAGCTCACCTCGCACCGCTGGCCGACGCAATGCCCGCCGGCTTCGCCCAACTGCTGCCCCGGTCGTGAAACCACCGGTCGTCTCCAACCCCTGGGCGAGCCTGCGGCGCTTCACGCCGGCGCGCATCGCACTCGGGCGCAGCGGCACCAGCATGCCGACCGAGCCGCAGCTCGCGTTCCAGCTGGCGCACGCCCAGGCACGCGATGCCGTGCACCGAGCCTTCGACACTGACAGCACCGCCCAGTCCATCCAGGCCATGGGTTTATCGACCCGGGTGGCGCACAGCGCAGCGGCTGACCGCCCGACCTACCTGCAACGGCCGGACCGTGGGCGCCGCCTGAACGAGACGTCCGCCGCGGCGCTGCGGGCACCGGCCGCCGGATCGGGCTGCGACCTCGCCCTGGTGATCGCAGACGGCTTGTCTGCCCTCGCGGTCGAGCGTCATGCTGCCCCGTTTCTGGCTGCACTGCTACCCTTGCTGCGCAGCGCCAACCCGCCGTGGTCGTTGGCGCCGGTCGTGCTGGTCCACCAGGGCCGCGTGGCCATTGGCGACGAGATCGGCGCGCTGCTGCGGGCGTCGGCGGTGCTGGTGATGATCGGCGAGCGGCCAGGCCTCAGTTCACCCGACAGCCTGGGCCTGTACCTGACCTGGGCGCCGCGGCCCGGGCGCAGCGACGCCGAGCGCAACTGCATCTCGAACGTCCGGCCCGAAGGCTTGCCTTACGACGACGCGGCCCACCGAGCCGCCTGGCTGCTCAACGCCGCCCGCGCACGTCAGCTCACGGGCGTTGCACTGAAGGACGAAAGCGAAG
>NZ_JBFUGE010000482.1:0-4580 GCF_056403075.1 Ideonella sp. P3_A4
GGCCCACGTCAAGAAGGCCAAAGCCCATACCACCAAGGCAGGTGCCCACGTGGCCAAGAACAGCCACCTGACGGCCAAGCAGGTCAAGAAGGCCAAGTCCGAGCACCGCAAGGCGCACAAGGCCGTCAAGCACACTGCCAAGCACGCGCCCAAGGCGCGCACCGGCGTTTGAGCCCTCGCGTCCGCGGCACCAGGGACACGGCATGAACCCGGTGCTGGTGCAGGTGCTGCGCGGCAGCACGGTCGAGTCGTTCCACCGCGGTGCGCTGGCGATCGTCGACGCCGACGGTGCGGTGCACACCGCGCTGGGCGACATCGACCGACCGATCTTTCCGCGCTCGGCCGTCAAGGCGCTGCAGGCGCTGCCGCTGGTGGCCAGCGGTGCGGCCGAGCGCTTCGGCCTGGGCGACGAAGCGCTGGCGCTGGCTTGCGCTTCGCACAACGGCGAGACCGCCCATACGGCCACCGCCGCGGCGGTGCTGGCGCAAGCCGGGCTGGACGACGGCGCGCTCGAGTGCGGCACCCATTGGCCGTACCACGAGGCCAGCAGCCGCGCGCTGGCACGCAAACGCCAAGGCCCCAGCGCGCTGCACAACAACTGCTCGGGCAAGCATGCGGGCTTCGTCTGCGTCGGCTGCCTGATGGCGTTGAATGCCGGCCGCGAGCCGGCCGAGTTTCTGCGTGGCTACGTGAAACCCGAGCACCCGGTGATGCGCGAGATCAGCGCGGCGCTGCAGTCGGCCACCGGCTGTGATCTTTCGAATGCACCGACGGGCACCGATGGTTGTTCGATCCCGACCTTTGGCATCCCGCTGCGCCAGTTGGCGCGCGGCTTCGCCCGCCTGGCCAGCGGCCAGGGCCTGTCACCCGGCCATGCGACCGCAGCGAAACGCCTGCGCCAGGCGGTCGCGCGCGCACCGTTCATGGTCGCCGGCAGCGGCCGCTTCGACACCAAGGTGATGCAGCACTTCGGCGAGCGCGTGTTCTGCAAGGTCGGCGCCGAGGGCGTCTACTGCGCCGCGTTGCCGACCCGCGGGCTGGGCGTCGCGATCAAGGTCGACGACGGCAACACCGCCCGCGCCGCCGAGGTGGTGATGGCCAGCGTGATCGAAGCGCTGGCCCAGCGCGACGACGCCGATGCAGCGCTGCTGAGAGATCTGGTACGCGTGCCGCTGAAGAACTGGAACGGCATCGAGGTCGGCAGCATCGCGCCGGCCGAAGGCCTGAAAGCGCTCAGCTGAGGTCGGCAGCCAGCGATGGCTACGCCTGGATGATGTTGTAGACCTCAGCAATGGTGGGCTTCGCCTCGATGCCCATCTCTTGCAGGATGGGCATCAGCTTCGCGCCAAACGCATCCAGCTTGGCGTGGCTCTCGAACACGTCGATGACCTGCAACTGCTGCCTGTCGCCGTAGCAGACGTGGAGCAGCTGCCCATCGGGCACGCGCAGACCCATCTCGGTGAGCCGGCGGATGACCTCGTCGTATTTCGCCGCGTCCGCGCCCTTCACTTCGAACATCGCCAGGATGGTCATGTCTTGCTCCTGCGGTCGTGTGCCATGCAAGGCATACGATCGATTCGGCAAGGCAGATGCAGGCTTCCGATCTCAGCCCTGCGGCTTGGCCGCCGGCCGCAACAGTGACCAGGCCATGAAGCCCATCAGGCCCAGTGCGGCGACCAATGCCGCCCAGAGCCACAGCTTGTGGCTGGGCACTGACGCAGGCGTCGCCGCGCTGGCCGCGATCGAGGCCACCGGCGCCGGCAACGGCACGGCCGGCGGCGCAACGCTCGCCGTGGCATCCGGCAGCGAATCGTCTGGCTGCCTGCCGGGCATCAACTGGCTCAGCGGCATCGCGACCGACGGCGAAGTCTGGTCCCACGCCAAGCGGTACGGGCCGGCGCCTCGCGCGAGAAATACGAGGCTCGCCGTGCGACCGGCAATGCGCAGGCTGGGCGGCTTGCTACCCAACTGAGCCATGCCGCCGGTCGGCTGCACGCGAAGCTTGCGGTACATACCGCCGGGCAGGTTCAACATGGTCGAGCGCAACTCGCTACCCTGCAAGTTCAGCGCATACACGGTGCCGCTGGCCAACGGCCAGAAGGTCTCGTCCGCCTGCTGTACCGGTGCTGGCGGGTTCTTGTTCCGCAGTACCTTCAGGTGCTCGCGCAYCGGGTGGTGGTGGCGCACCCGCGAGTTCGCCACAACGGGCTCGTCGTCGGGCTGGGCCAGCAACTGCAGCCGCGCCAAGGTGTTCGACTCGGTCAAGGCGAACTCGATGCGTTGCAACGGCAGGTGGCGCGGCAGCACGTAGTCGCAATATTCGGCTTTGCACTCGGACGGGGCGAGCGTGTCGCTCCACTGCCAATCCGGCAGTTCGGCGTGGTGCGCCAGGCTAGCCACATGCGCACCGGTCAGCGGCGCCGACTGGCTGCCGGGCAACGGCCGCAGGCGCAGGTAGCCGCCCCGCTCGACCCCATCGGTTCGGGCCAGTTCGAAGCTGCCGTGCTCGAGCCGCAAGCCTTGGTGCTGCAACGAGACCAACTGAGCTTGGGGCAGCACGGTGCGCCACCGCTGCAGATCGGCGCTGGCTTCGAGCACGAACGGGAAGATGCCGTTGGTGCCGGGCGCCACGTCCAGCTGCAGCTCTTGCGGGACGCCCTTGACCGCGCGCAGGTCGACGATCCAGCCGCCTTGCTGCGCGGGTTCAGCCGTCGATGCCGCCGCCGCGGGCGGTGCGGGTGCCTTGAACAAAGGCACCGACTGCCGGCTCGGTGTGGCCGAGACGCCGGGCTCGGTATCGACCCAGGCGTACGGCACGGCCTCACCGGCTGCGTTCAACACACGCAGGTCGCTCAGGTCATCGGCCGTTGATTGCGCCCGCACATCGAGCGGGATACGCAGCGTGTGGTACGCGCCATCGCCCTTCAGTTGCAACGGCAGCTCGCCGGCGCCGGCCGCAGAAGCCAACGCCATCAACGTGATCGCCAAGTGCCTCATGCAGCCACCTCGTCGTTTGCGGTGGCCCCATCCCGCCGCGGCGGCACCGGCGCGAAGTAGCCGACCAGCAGCAGCAACAGGCCGACGACGATGAACGACACGATGCGGTACAGCCCGCCATGGTCGGCCAGCTCGATGAAGAACAGCTTGGCCACCACCAGCGCCAGCAAGCCGGCACCGACCACCCAGACCACACGCCGCACCTTCTTGTGGCCCAGCACCATCAGGCCGACACCGAGGATGGCCCAGGCGACCGACAGCGTGGCCTGCGTCAAGGTCGATGCGAACAGTTCGCTGGCCTCCCACGGCACACCGGCCAGGTGGTGGCAAGCGCGCAGCAGCATGCCGGTATAGAGCACGAAGGCCGTCGCGCCCAGACCGGCCAACAGCAAGGGCCGTGGCAACCAGCGCTGCGCCGAATCAGGCAAGGCGCGGAACCACAACAGAAGCGACAGCAGCACCAGCCCGTGGCCCAGCTCCAGTGGGTTCAGCAGAGGCACGTAGGGCAGTGGTGCCGCATCACCCGCCAGCCCATTGCTGAGCCAGACCCACAGCAGCAGGTAGGCCGCGACAGGCGCGCAGGCGAACAGCAGGTAGACATCGCGGAAGCTGTGCATGGGCCAGCGCCGTTGCACCGCCGGCCGTGTGACCAGCGCCAGCACCGCCGCCGGCACCAGCACCCAGCCAAGCGCCGACCAGGCCGAACCCGGCTCACCGACCAGCGCCAGCAAGCCCTGGCCCTCGCGCGCCGCCAGCGCCACGAAGAGCCAGAAGCCCAGCAGGTGCATCGGTACCAGCGCCTTGTTAGACGCCCAGCGTGGCTGGGTCCTCAGCAGCAACCCATGCCAGACCAGCGCCAGCGGCCACAGCAGCCAGCCACCATGTGCATGCGGTGCATCGCCGACCAGCGCCACGCTGATCCAGGCCAGCCCGGCCAACGCGGGCACCGTGGCCCAGGTGCTCTGACCCAGGACCTTCCAATCGCGCCAGCGTGCGACCAGCGTCAGCAGCATGGAACTGAGCAGCACCCACGCGCCGAGTGCGGTCGTCCACCAGCCCGTCCAGTCGGTCACGTTGCGCTGCAGGCCACGCCAGATTTCAGGCGGCAGCACCTGCGCCCACCACAACAGCGCCCAGACCACCAGGCCCCATTGCAAGGCCGGCAGGCGCAGCCAGGCCGCTGTGGAGGCACGCAGCGCCGCCGCGCGAACCATGTCACCGGAGATCAAGGCGGCCAGCGTCAACACCAGCGGCGTCCACAGCGTCAGCCCTGTGGTCTCGGGCGACCACAACGGCACGCCGTAGGCCACGCACGCCACACCAGCCACCACCTGCCAGACCCAGCCAGCGACCACCATCGGGCCATGGCGCAAGCGCAGACCGGCCCACAGTGCTGCCAGCCCCAACGCCGGCCACAGCCGCGCCGCCTGATCGGCCGGCAACACGAACAGCAAGCTGCCGCCCAGCGCGGCCACGCCGGCCAACAGGCCCAGCGTGGCACCCAACGGCCAGACGGGCGGCTCAGCGGTGGTCTCGTCGGGCATTGCCAAGCGTTGGCGCAAGCCCGCCGGCAACGCCAGCAC
>NZ_JBFUGE010000483.1:0-4579 GCF_056403075.1 Ideonella sp. P3_A4
TCGCCGGAGTTGCCGCGCTCGAAATAACCTAGGCAGATGATTTTCATTCAGGCCTCGAACCACCGGCAGCCCGCTGCCAGCTCTTGGGTGACGGTCAGTTGCAGCGCCTCGAGCGAGTCGGGCGTGGCAGGCTTGCCCTTGGGATAGGGATGGATCAGTTGATCGAGCGAACCGCGGTCGAACGACCACTCCGGCAGGAAGTGGCCGCTGGCGTGAGCCTGGTGCGAGGCATCGACGCCGAGCACCGCCGAGCGTCGGCCATGCCCCCATACCGCAGCGCCCAGTTCGTAGTGGTCGGTCAAGACCGCGTCGCTGCCCATGGCCAGCGCCATCTGCTCATCCGCGGTGGCCCCGGTCAGGAAGTTCACCAGCTCGGGCTTGCGGCTGCGCAGGATGACGTCGTAGTGCTCCCAGGCTTCGTTGTCGGCCGTGTCCTGGATCAGGTAGCTCACCTCGTACTTCGGGATTGCCTCGGTGATCAGGCGCGCGATCTCCCACTTGACGAAGTCGAGGTAGGCCTGACCGTGCGCGGTGCGCTGCGTCGGCGCGAGGATGGGCCGCGTGAAGATCAGGCTGAGCCTGAATCTCTTTGATCGCTGCGGCGCGTTCTGCAAACGCTCGGGAATGGCAAAGCTCTGCCGGCCGAAGGCCCAGCAGGAGGCGCTGGGCAGCTTGATGCCGCCGCGCGTGGGCCCCTCGGTGCCGTGCGGGCCTTTGGTCGATCTCGTCGGGGTGAACGGGCTGACCGTCGGCGCGGGCCGGTACAGCGACGCGCCGAAAAGCGTCGGGGCCGTGCCCTCGCCTTCGACCGGTTCCGCCGGCGGCAGAACCTCTTCTTCGTCGGCCGCCCGCTCGTTGATCTGTTCGGCATCGAAAGCGAGCAGCCCGAGCCGCTTCGCGCCGCGCAGCCAAAGGCGCCGGCTCAGCGTCTGCGCTTCCTTGGGCAAGATGGTTTGTAGAGTTCCCATGGTGGTTCCTTGGTTCAAGTCCTCAGGTCGCGCAGCAGGCTGCGAAAGGCCGCGCCTTCGGCACTGGCCTGTTCGAACAACTGGTCGCTGATCGAGCGAATCTTGGCGAGCGTCTTCGGGTCTTCGGCCGCGCGCACCGAGCGCACGAGCGAGTCGAACGAGAACTGGTACGGCGCAATCGACAGCTCGGGCAGCCCGTTGTCCAGGCACAGGTACTGCGTCTTGCGCGACAAGCCGATGTTGACGAACGCCGTCTCTGCGAGGACCGAGAAGATGTTCCCGTGGAACTTCATCGACAGCACCAGTTCGGCGTTGCGCACGAGCTCGATGACCTCGGGGATCGGGTCTTCGCCGGGCATCACGATGGCGCGCCGCTTTTCCTTCATGTGGCTCGCCACTTCTTCGGCGAACAGGCGATCGTTGTCGTTGACGTTGGTCGACAGCGGGTAGAACACGATGTCGTAGTAGTCGGCCAGGAAGTCGCAGACCAGCGCCAACTCGCGCTTGAAGAATTCGTAGTACAGGTAATTGCGCAGGTCACCGGCGCGCGAAGCGGCTTGCGCCGCATTGGCCGAAGGGAACACCACCAGCCGCTTGCGGTTGACCGGGCCGGCCGGGTCGGCCGGCTTCTGGTCGATCGCCCAGCGCTTGAGCTGGAACACGATGTCCGGCGTGAAGCGGGCGTTGATGCCCATTTCGCGCAGGCGCTCCGCGTCCTTCGCGTTGCGGACCCACGCCGCCTTGATGCGGTGAGCATGCCGCTCCATCACCGCGAACTCGGCTTCACCGCCGATGCCGCAGCCGTAGATCACGAACGGCGCCTCGTCGGGGATGCGCTTGATGTAGAACTCGTTGATGACGTCGCCGCCCCCCAGCACCCACTGACGCTCGACCTTGGGATCGGGCGCGACACGGTCGTCCACCCATTCGAGCGGCTGATCGGGAAAGATCAGCCGGTGGACATCCTTGAAGGCCTCGTCGCCACCGTTCTGGCGTCCGTACCATCCGACAAAAGTGATCAAGATTCAGTCTCCCTTGATGAGGTTGTGTCCTGTCCGGCAAATAGCTGTCATTGCGACGGGCCGCAATGGGGATGATCGCGAGTCGACGAGTCGAGCCGATACCTCGTGGTATCGGCTCGGCTTGGCGGCGCTGCGAGCGCCCCATTTCGGCCCGCCCTGCGGGTTCGACCAGATGGCGCGCTCGCGCGCCCGGCCATCAGGGCAGATACGCTGGGTATCTGCCCAGCCGTCCGGACGCACGTTCATCACCATCTGGTCGAATCTCAATGGCAGTTATTTGCCGGACAGGACACTGGCTTGGCGCATGTATTGCTCGCACGAACGTTCAACCGTGCAGTGCTTGGCCATGTGGCTGATGGCCGCGAGTGACATCGACCGGGCGTAGCCGATGTCGGCCAGGATCTTTCGGATGGCGGCCGCCAGTTGCACCGGCTCTCCTTTCTCCAGCGGCACCTTGTGCACCACGTCGTCGGGAAACTCCGAGAAGGGGCCGAAGTCGTAGACGATCGCCGGCAGGCCCAGCGCCAGGGCGCGTGCCAAGGTGCCTGAGCTTTCGCCGACGGTCGGGTAGCGCAGGTTGACGAGCAGGTCGGCCGCGCGGATGTAGCGGAAGAAGTCCATCTCCGAGACGTAGCCGGTCACGATGACTTCATCGGCCRGGTCGTTGCGGGCGATGTGGTCGTCGATGTCGAAGCTGGGGTTGCGCTCGCCGGCGATCACGAACCTGAACTTTTTGCCCTCGCGCTTGAGCATCGCCAACGCCGACAGCGTCGAATGGATCCGCTTGGGCGGTGTGACGAAGCCGAGCGACAGGATCAACGGCACGTCGTGCGGCAAACCCAAGGTCGACCTCGCCTCGGGCGGGCTGAGCGTGCGGAACTGGTCGGCCAACGGCGAGTAGTGGTGCGGCACGTTGACGGTGCGGTGCCGAATGGCCGAGGGCAGCCGGTCGTACACCCATTGGTTGTGCACGATGACGCCTTTGGCGATCGAGACCAGATGGCGGTTCACCGGCAGCGTGTGCTTCTGGCTTTCCGAGAAGACGCCGATGCCGCGCAGGTCGGCCAACGTGGCGCCCGAGTCGCCGTACTCCTCGCGCATCACGGCCTTGTAGCCGGCCACGTCGCCGCGGGCCAAGGTCGCATCCTCGACCAGGTAGTGCAGATTGAAGTCGTGCTGGACGAGCACCTCGGGCCGCTGCCTGAAGGCGTCGTAGACGAAGACGTGGTCCTTGTTGTTGCCGATCTGGAAGAAGTGTGGCTGAGCCTGTTGCTGCGGCGTCGGTTGGAATTCCGGCCAGGGGATCACCTCGAGGTCGGGACAGGATCGCAACAGGTCGTCGACCTCGTCGGCGTCGGGCTTTTCCTGGCAGATGAGCGTCACGCCGACCATCCGGCTCAGCGTGGGCAGCAGTTCGGCCGTATAGGCGCCGATGCCCGATTTGCACGGGGGCAGCGGCGAAAACATGACGATGCGGTCCATGGTGTTCATCTCACCGCGTCGAGGTGAGCGGTGATCAAGGCGTTGGTGTAGTCGGCGATCAGGCGCTTCAGCTCGACGGTGGCGAAGTGATGCAGCGGCTCAACCGTGGCTTTCAACTGTTCGACTTCGTTCACCAGGAACGCAGGTGCTGCGCCTTCTTGCGACACGGGGTTGGCAACGAGCGTCACGGTGCCGATTCCGAGCCGCGCGGCCATGTTGCGCAGCTCGCGGCGCAGATTGGCGATCTCCTTGCCCTGCTCGTCGATCCGCTGCTGCAGGCGGGTGACCTCTTCGTTGACACCGGCCACCGCGTCCTGGGCACTCAGCTCGTCGATGGCATGCGCGAGATGCGGGATGCGAAGGTTCACGCATTGCCGGATGTACTGCTGCTCGGCGTCGATCGCTGGCGGCTCGGCCTCTTGCAGGTCGTCGATCAACTCGATGCCGTGGCGCCGAGCGGCCGGCGAAGCGGCGATCTCCTGCAGGACGGTGGGCCGCTGCTCAGGGTGGACCGACAGGACGTACAGGTAATGTTGATAGCCACCCTTGTCGGGCCACTGGCGCTGCAGGGCCAGGTAGGCGTTGATGATGAAGCCCGAGCTGTCACCGCTCAGGAGCTCTGACACCTTGTATGAGCGCGGCAGACTGGGAAGAATTTCTGAGCTCATGAAAACGGCTGCAATTCGCCCCGCCCGCTCAAGCGGCGGCGCGGCTGAGTGATTGCACGAGATCGAGGTACAAGCCTGCAGACCTCTGCACGGAGTGGTGGCTGCGCATGTATTGCCTGGCCGACTCGCCCAGCGCATCGCGCTCGGCCGGCTCATGCATCAATCGTTCCAGCGCGGCGGCCAGGGCCACGGGCTCGACCAGCTCGAGCGGCACCTTGATGACGACATCGTTCGGGATCTCCGCGAATGGCCCGAAGTTGTAGACGATCGCTGGCAAGCCCAGCGCCAGGGCGCGCGTGAGCGTGCCCGAGCTCTCGCCGACGCTGGGGTAGCGCAGGTTGACCAGGCAGTCGGCGGCAGCGATGTGCCGAAAGAACTCGTCTTCGTCAAGATAACCCGTTATCAGCACACAGTCTTCCAGGCCGTGCCGGGCCACATG
>NZ_JBFUGE010000484.1:0-4574 GCF_056403075.1 Ideonella sp. P3_A4
CGCTGCGCATCACCCGCGGCTTCACCAAGCACGCCGAAGGCTCGGTGCTGATCGAGTTCGGCGAGACGCGCGTGCTGTGCACCGCCTCGGTCGAAGAACGCGTGCCCCCGCACAAGCGCGGCAGCGGTGAAGGCTGGCTGACCGCCGAGTACGGCATGCTGCCGCGCTCGACCCACACCCGCAGCGACCGCGAGGCCGCCCGCGGCAAGCAAAGCGGCCGCACGCAAGAGATCCAGCGCCTGATCGGCCGCTCATTGCGCGCGGTGTTCGACCTCAAGCTGCTTGGCGAGCGCACGATCACGCTCGACTGCGACGTGCTGCAGGCCGACGGCGGCACCCGCACCGCAGCGATCACTGGTGCCTTCGTTGCCGCGCAGGACGCCGTCTCAGTGCTGCTGGCCAGCGGCAAGATCGCCGTCTCGCCGGTGCGCGACGCGGTGGCCGCTATTTCGGTCGGCCTGATCGAAGGCACGGCGCTGCTGGACCTGGAATACATCGAAGACTCGGCCTGCGACACCGACATGAACGTCGTGATGACCGCCAGCGGCGGCTTTGTCGAGATCCAGGGCACGGCAGAAGGAGCCACCTTCAGCCGCGCCGAGATGGATGCGCTGCTGGCGCTGGCCAGCAAGGGCATCCAGGAGCTGGCCGAGGCGCAGCGCGTTGCCTTGGCACAGCCGCTGAACAAGGGCTGAAGCACGTGAAGCTGGTGCTCGCCTCGAACAACGCGAAGAAGCTCGCCGAGCTGGGCCAGCTCTTTGCGCCTCTGGGCATCGAGCTGGTCACGCAAGGCTCGCTCGGTGTCAGCGAGGCTGAGGAGCCGCACCACACCTTCGTCGAGAACGGCCTGGCCAAGGCGCGCCACGCCGCTGCGGTGACCGGGCTGCCGGCGATTGCCGACGACTCGGGCCTGTGTGTCGATGCGCTCGGTGGCGAACCCGGCGTGCAATCGGCCGTGTTCGCACCGTTCTCGCCCGAGCCAGGCATGGACCGCGAGGCCCAGCGCCGCGCGCAGGACACCGCCAACAACCGCCTGCTGCTGGACCGCTTGGCAGGCGCCACTGACCGCCGCGCCAGCTTCGTCTGCTCATTGATTGCGCTACGCAGCGCCTCCGACCCGGAGCCGCTGATCGCGTTCGGCCGCTGGGGCGGCGAGATCCTGACCGCACCGCAAGGCGAGGGCGGCTTCGGCTACGACCCGCTGATGTTCATTCCCGCGCTCGGCCGGACGGTAGCCACACTGCCCGCCGAGCTGAAGAACGCCAACAGCCACCGCGCAATCGCCGCGGCGCAGATGATCGCGTTGATGCGCGATGCCTGGCACCTGTGATGGACACGACCGCTGCCGACCGCTTCCTGCGCCCGGGCACCTTGCAGCTCGGCGCTCCGCCGCCGTTGTCGGTCTACGTGCACCTGCCGTGGTGCTTGAAGAAGTGCCCGTACTGCGACTTCAACAGCCACGAGCTGGGGGCCAGCAAGAACAGCAGTCGTGAGCTGCCTGAGACTCAGTACCTGAACGCCCTGCGCGCTGACCTTGAAGCCAGCCTGCCGCTGGTCTGGGGCCGCACGGTGCAGACCGTGTTCATCGGCGGCGGCACGCCAAGCCTGTTCTCACCGGCTGGCATCGAACGCTTGCTGTCGGACCTGCGCCTGCTGCTGCCGTTGGCGCCTGGCTGCGAGATCACGCTGGAGGCCAACCCCGGCACCTTCGAACGCGAGCGTTTTCGCGCCTTTCACGCCGCCGGGGTTACGCGCTTGTCGATCGGCGTGCAGAGCTTCGACGACGCCAAGTTGAAGGCGCTCGGACGTGTGCACGACCGCGCGCAAGCCATCGCTGCGATCGAGGAAGCCGCTTCGACCTTCGACACCTTCAACCTCGACCTGATGTACGCGCTGCCCGGCCAGACGCTGGCCGAGATGGAGACTGACGTGCGCACCGCACTCGGCTTCAACCCGCCGCACCTGAGCCTGTACCACTTGACGCTGGAGCCGAACACCGTGTTCGCAGCGAAGCCGCCGGTGCTGCCCGATGACGACACCAGCGCGATCATGATGGACCGCCTGGTCGAGCTGACCGGCGAGGCCGGCCTGGATCGCTATGAAGTCTCGGCTTATGCGCGGCCCGGCCATCGCTGCGCGCACAACCTGAACTACTGGCAGTTCGGCGACTACCTGGGCCTGGGCGCCGGCGCGCATGGCAAGCTGAGCTTTCCGCACCGGGTGGTGCGCACGGTGAAGTGGCGCGAGCCGGCGCGCTACATGGCCGAGGCGCTGGCCGGCAAGGCCACGTCGAACGAAGACGAGGTCGCACGCAAGTCACTGCCCTTCGAGTTCATGCTCAACACGCTGCGCCTGCGCGATGGCTTCGAAGAAGCGCTGTTCACCGACCGCACCGGCCTGCCGCCCTCGGCCATCGCCGAAGGGCTGAAGACGGCGCAGGCACAGGGCCTGCTCGAAACCGTCAGCGAGCCGACGGGCCGGGTGATCCGGCCCACCGCCCGCGGCTTCGATTTCTTGAGCGACCTGCAGGCGATCTTCCTGTAACGCTCAGGCTTCGGCTTCGGCAACCGCCGGGGCCTTCGAACCACGGGCCAGTTCTTCGCGCAACTGCTGTGCCGCCAGCACCATCTCGCGCAGCGCCGCGTTCGTCTCCTGCCAGCCGCGGGTTTTCAACCCACAGTCCGGGTTGACCCACAGCCGGTCGGCCGGCACGACCTCGGCGGCCTTGCGCAACAGGCGGATCATCTCGGCCGCGGTCGGCACGCGCGGCGAGTGAATGTCGTAGACGCCAGGCCCGATCTCGTTGGGGTAGCGGAAAGCGCCGAAGCCTTGGAGCAATTCCATGTCCGAGCGGCTGGTCTCGATCGTGATCACGTCGGCGTCGAGTGCGGCGATCTCGGGCAGGATGTCATTGAACTCGGCGTAGCACATGTGGGTGTGAACCTGCGTGTCGTCGCGCACCACGCTGGCAGCGACGCGGAACGCGCGGGTCGCCCACGCGAGGTAGTCGGGCCATTGGGCGCGGCGCAGCGGCAGCCCTTCGCGCAGCGCCGGCTCGTCGACCTGGATGATCGCGATGCCGGCTGCTTCCAGGTCCTGCACCTCGTCGCGCACGGCCAGCGCCAACTGCAGTGCGGTGTCGGCGCGCGGTTGATCGTCGCGCACGAACGACCATTGCAGCATCGTGATCGGGCCGGTCAGCATGCCCTTCATCGGCCGCTTGGTCAGGCTTTGCGCGTGGCGGGCCCATTCGACGGTCATCGGCGCCGGACGCGACATGTCGCCGAACAGCAGCGGCGGCTTCACGCAGCGTGAGCCGTACGACTGAACCCAGCCGTTAGCACTGAAGGCATAGCCCTGCAGCAGCTCGGCGAAGTACTCGACCATGTCGTTGCGCTCGGCTTCGCCGTGCACCAGCACGTCCAGCCCCAGCGCCTCTTGCGCYGCCACGGCCTGGGCGATCTCGTGCTGCATCGCCTCGCGATAGGCCTCGGCCGGCAGCTCGCCGCGCTTGTGGGCGGCACGCACCGCACGGATGGTAGGCGTCTGCGGGAACGAGCCGATCGTCGTCGTGGGCAGCGGCGGCAGTTTCAGCCGCTCGCGCTGCAGGCGCTGGCGCCGCGTGAAGGCGCTGATTCGACGGTCGATGTCGCCCGGCAACTGCTGCAGGCGTTGCGCGACCGCAGGGTTCTTCACGCGCGGGCTGTGGCGCCGCTCTTCAATCACCGCGCGGGCAGCGTCCAGATCGCCGGCCACGGCGTCGTCGCCCTTCAGCAGCGCGCGTTTGAGCAGTTGCAGCTCGGCCAGTTTCTCGGTCGCACCGGCCACCCAGCGGCGCAACTCGGCGTCCAGCGATGCGTCGTCGGCCAAGCTCAGCGGCACGTGCAGCAGCGAGCACGAGGGTGCCAGCCAGAGTCGGCCACCGCGGCGTTCCAGGGCCGGGCGCAATTGGGCCAACGCCGCGTCCAGGTCGGCACGCCAAATGTTGCGGCCATCGAGGATGCCGATCGACAGCTCGCGGTCCAGCGGCAGCGCGTCCAGCACCGATGGCAGCTCGTCCAGCGCACGCACCGCGTCGACATGCAGCCCGGCCACCGGCAGCCGGCAGGCCAGCGGCAGGTTGGCTTGCAGCGGCGAGAAATAGGTCGCCAGCAGCACCGACACGTCGACCTTGGCCAAGCGCTGGTAGGCGCGCTCGAAGGCCTGCGTCCATGCCGGCGGCAGGTCGAGGCCGAGGATGGGTTCGTCCAGCTGCACCCATTGCACGCCGGCCGCGGCCAGGCGGGTCAACAGGTCGACGTAGAGCGGCAGCAGGCTGTCGAGCAGGCTCAGCCGATCGAAGCCCTCGGCCTTGGCCTTGCCCAGCCACAAGAAGGTCAGCGGACCCAGCAGCACCGGCTTGACTGGCAGGCCCAGCGCTTGCGCCTCGGCCAGCTCCGCCAGCAGCCGCTGCGGTGCCAGCGCAAAGTCGGTGTCGGCAGCGAACTCGGGCACCAGGTAGTGGTAGTTGGTGTCGAACCACTTGGTCATCTCCAGCGCCTGCGTGCCGGTGGCCGCCTGGGCGCCGCAGCCGC